>JAFTUS010000216.1 GCA_017466125.1 Lentisphaeria bacterium
AAACCTAAAGAACTGGAAAAGAGCCGCCTTTAGCTTTCCGGAAAAATTGCCCGTCTGAAAAAACTCAAAGAAACTCCCATGGAAGAATTCAGTGCTGCTGCCGAAAAAGGAGCCTTGTCCACAGAACTGGATCAGATCATCTATGAACTCAATAAAACCAGCGAAGGACAACGCCGGAGTTACACCTCCCAGGATGAACCGAACCTGCAAGACTATTTTCCGTCACTTGGCAAAGTCCGAACCTACGGAACAATGGAAATCCTCGACGGCAGCAACGATTCCGATGATAAAATCACGGCGTTATCGGCATAAAAAACGCCCCGGACATTTGAGCATCGTTGAGAGGCTTCCGGGGCTCACTATTCTTTTATAATATACCACCGTTGAGATGATATGCAAGATAAAAGTGTTATTGTTTTTGAAGATAACTTAAAAGCTCTTTTACCAAAAGGTGGACTGTTGTTGCCGGATTTTGATCGTGATAAGGTTTTCCGCGTTGTAATCTCAATGCGGTATCAGCTCTTTCTATAGCATCTACGACATAGGGTTTTAACAAATCAAACATATCTTCTGCATTCTTCTCGTATGGTCTCTTCATCTGCTTTGCCAATATGTCCTGATACTCCTGCCTATGTTTTGCGCCTCCGGATTGGGGCAAATAATGAAGGATGTACCACAGTTCAAAAGCCTCATTGCTCCAAGCGGCCTGCCATTGTTCCGTATCAGTGCTTTTGCTTTCAATCATAGATATCGCATTATCAAAATCGCTTGGCTCAAAACTATCACGGTCAAAAACAACCCAAATTTTGTAATATGGAGGAAGAGCGGAAGATTTGCGTCTTGCATCAACCAATTTTTGAGTATAATCCACCAATGAACGGGTATTTCTGCCGGTTCCGGTAATGGAGACCCGACTCACCATTGCCGGAGGCAGTATTCTTTTTATTGCTTCAAAGTAATTTGTTTCGGTTTCTTCTCCTTCGCAGGCTATCAGATAATATCTTCTCGGAGGAATATTGCCGAAAGGACGTTTGTTTTTTTCGGTAGAAAATTCTGCCAATACATCTTTTGAAATTTTACCGGCTTTAGCCATATTATTTTTCCTCCCCGTCTGGCAGTGAAATCAATTCACCAATATAAGGAATTGCTCCATAGATACCATTCAGATAATCTTTTTCAAAGGAGGCATCATTGCGAACCTTTTTATCATCTTTCTTTTTGAATTCTATCAAAGAATAGATGTGAGTTGCTTCAACATTATCTTTTTCAGCAAAATAGATTTGATCTCTGCGGAACATATATTCGTCTTTATCTGCTTTTTCATCATATAATTTATATGACAATAAATTGGTATCGTGAGTATTGAATACCAGCTGTGCATTAAGAGGATTTGTCTTGCAGGAATTAAACAATTTTACAATCTGTCTGGTAAAAATCGGATGCAAACGGGAATCCAATTCATCAACAATCAAAACAGAACCGGTTTTCAAGGTATCAATGATTGGACCGGCAAGAGCAAAAGCTTTTTTCGTTCCCAATGATTCCAGTCCATCGAACGGTAATTGGACTTGACCGACAATCTGTCCTGATTTATCATAAATATTGTGATGACTTTTTATGTCAAAATATTTACGACTGGGGAGAACTGAATTTTCGCGTTCACGCTTATCTACAGTTAAATCAACGATATGAGTATCAGCATTTCGCAAGAAGTCGAGAATATCATTCCGGTATTCGCCAGAATGTACTTGATTGCAGGTATAATTTCTGAAAAGATTGGGAGATTCGCCGGAAATCACATGCAATTTCGCTGCAAAATAATCAAGAATTTTTTCTGCTTCGGGAACAGCAAATTGAGCACATACAGAAAGAAAAAGCGCGTTTTTTCTGGTTCTTTCTTCCAATCCATGAGCAGTTTTCCAAATATTTTCGACTTGTATGGTATCATCTTCTCCATCAAAAGCTCTGACAAAAGCAAGCTTTCCCTGTTCGTAAAGCCATTCACGGATAATCATCTGCTTTGTGGCATGAAATCCATAGCGGAACTTCTTTTCATCGCAGATAAACTCAATCTCAAATTTCGATGGTTCTTCCTTACTCCACTGATTCAACAGAAAAGGAATTACAGGAATTTCTTCTGAAGACATCGAATCTTTGGAAGAGGAACGCACAAATTGGCAGAAAAACTGAAGTGCATGAATCAAATTTGATTTTCCACTGGCATTAGCTCCATAGATAACAGCACTTTTCAATAAAGATTCATTGTCAAACTCAAAGGTATTTTCTTCCAATCGTTCTTTACAAGTACTCACGGCAGTCAAATCCAGAGTTTGCTTCGCCGCAAACGATAAAAAATTCTCAATAGAAAAACGAATAATCATGATGCAATCTCCATTCCTGCGATATTTTCGCATTTTCATAATACAATATACAATAAAAAGAGAAAATGTCAACCCATTTTGTGAAAATTTCACAAAATTAAAAGTTTCTCTTGCTCATCTTCTCAAATTTCCCGGCGTTCACAGGGTGAACCGGGAAATTTCCCAAAGGTAAATCAAATAAAATGAAAGGAACCGAGCAATGAAGATCCAGATGAACAAAGTAAAATGCGTTGCTGACCGCAGTTACAACAAGGCTGATGATATGCACCTGATGGCAAGCATCAAAAGCCGGCTTGACAAGGGCTTGAAACCTCTGCTGC
>JAFTUS010000022.1 GCA_017466125.1 Lentisphaeria bacterium
CAGACGGCAAACAAAAACAACTCTCCTACGGGCATCGCGGCAAAGAAACTCCGCAAACACTGACCTTTAAATTTCAGACAGAAAAACCGCTGAAAGCGTTGCTGCTGAAAAAAATGGAGAAGAAAAACGCCCCTTCGGTAGCCGTGCGCAGCGTAAAAGTCGATTTCCGCCCCGCCGAAAATCATACTCCTGAAGTTCATACGGTCGGAAAAGTCTATGATTTCCAAATGGATAAATTGACCGCATCCGTCAAATGCCGCGTTTCCGCCAACGGAAAAAAAGGTGCGGCTGTTCCCGGCAATTTTTCCCGGTTCGGCTGGAATACCGTTAACTTAGGCAAACTTTTCCCTGCCGGCTCCTACGAATTGGCAGCAGAGTTCGTTCTGCCTGCCCCCAACGCCGCAAGAGTCGCGCTCTATACCGGCGGAGCCAGACAGCAGCAGCTTTCACAGCCGTTCTCCGCAGACAGGGCCGGAGTGAAGAAAATGACCTACCGTTTTACGACTCAACTGCCGTTCAGTTCTCTGGTCATCAAGAAGATGCAGGAGTCACAGCAGAACTCCATCGGACTGGGGGATTTCAAGTTGACCATGGTCAAAGAACTGCGGCTCTCCGCCTTGCAGGAGATCATGCGCTATCCCGCTCCTTTCGGCATCCGTCTCAATAACAGTACTGCGCTCATCAATGGCGACAAAGGAAGTATCAATGTCGAAAAGTGGCTGGATTGCGCCTCCGCCCTTGCGGATGCGGCGGGCGAACTTTATATGCTTGAACTTTCTGTGCAGGGAAAATTCTCCTGTGCCGCTGAAAATGCGGAACTGGAAAAATTAAAGGCTCTTCTCCGCTCCAACAAAAAAGCGGAGTTCAAAGCGGCTTACCCCGCTTTTGTAAAACAAGTGGAAGCACTTCACGCAAAAGCCAATAAACTCCTTGGCGGAGAAGTGCTTGCAGAGTACGGAAAGGATTTGTGGGGACATACGAAAACTTTCAATCACATTCTGCATGTGGAAAATCCGGAATACATTGAACCGACCCCGTACCGGCTGGCAGGGCCCGGTTTTTCTCTCCGTTTCATGAAACCCGCCCCGGGAACCGATCTTGCAAGTACCCGCAACAGCACCATTTATCATACGCCGCTCGGCAGATTTGTTTTCAGTTCGCTGACGCCTGTTATGACGCTCGATCTCAAAGGGACCCGTCTTGAGGCGGAACATCTTTCCGGTTCGCTGGATGTGAAAAAAATCAATAAAAACATCTGGCAGTTGCGGAAAAATCTTCTGCTGATCGGCAATGGCGTTGTTCAGAAAGCGGAAGTCGTTGACGGAAAACTTGTTGTTGAAACAGTCCGTCCCGGACGTCTGGGGTTTCTGGTTCTGCCCCCCAATGGAAATGCAGTCAAAACCGGGGAGTTCTATCTTAAATATCTGGCAACGCTCCCAAGCGAAGTTCTGACCGTTCAGAATGGCAATACCGTTACGCTGAAAGCCGTAACTGCCGATGGAAAGAAAGCAGGATATATCCCCGTTCCCCCGCTGTTGAAAGTTTCTCTGCAATCCCCGTATAAAGTGAAGTATGCGGGAACTGAACTTACGCCGGATGACCGGGAGATCGTCTGTGCGGAGAAATTCCGTTATATTCTTCCAAACCGCCCGGTCCGTACCGACAACGGCATCAACGTCTGGAACGACCTCAACAACAAGCCGGAACTTTTCAAACTGCTGAAAAAAGAGGGCTGCGACACCATCCGCCTGGTCATCCGGAAGGTCGGCACCAAAGAACGGCAGAAAGAACAGCTCCTCCGGAATTTGAAACTGGCATCCGAAGCAGGTTTGAAGATCGGCATTGACAACCATGCCGCTTTCAACGCCCCGAAAGAACTCGGCGCATTGGACTCCCCCGCCGCCGCAGAATATTTTCTGAAACAGTGGCAGGAGATCATCGAAACAGCCGAGCCTTACCGCAAACATCTTGCGTGGTATGATCTTATGAATGAACCCCACTATTTTGCGCCCCCCGCAAGCAAGGTCAAAGGGTATTGGACTCTGGTCAGGAAAGTTGTTCCGGAAATGCGGAAACTGGACCCCGATACGCCCATTCTCATCGAAACCGCCAATATGGGCAATCCGGTCGGGGCCAGAGAGTGGGAAACGCCCGATGCCGACAATATCATCGTCGGCTGGCACGATTACTGGCCGCACATCTTCACCCACCAGCGGGTGCAGGAGGGCGGTTCCGAAGCGATGAACCGCGTCGCATATCCCGCCTTTCTGCCGATGATCAGTTGGGTCTCTCCCTCCTGGCGGAATGAAAGCAGCCATTGGCAGTACTGGGACCGTCACAAAAAGGACGGTTTGATCTATGATGCAGTGAAACTGCTCGTCCGCACCGGTCTGCCGGGGGATTGCGGTGAAGTCGGCGTGGTCGGTTATTCCGGTTATATGGAGTATTCCGGACGTATCTGGATGCGTGATGCCGTCCGTTCTCTCCG
>JAFTUS010000217.1 GCA_017466125.1 Lentisphaeria bacterium
AGACGTTTACAACTGCGGAATGACAATTTTTTGCGTTTCTGGGGGCGTGTCGCGGCGGTTGCGGTAGTGGTCGGGGCAGTGGCAAAAAGCAGCAAAAAAGCCCTTGTGAAGCGGTTTTGTGAAAAAAACTTCGCAGATTTTTTGTTAGACTTAAAAAAATGGTCATCGTTTTTTTATCTTCCCCCATTACCTCGGTAAGGATTGATGCTTTTTGAGGGTAAAATGTCGGTAAAAATCCAAATAGACCGTTGGGTGAAGATAAAAAACTTGCCAGCGTTTTCACTTCTTCCCCCCAAAAGGTAAGTTTGCAAGGTAAGAATTTTGAGGGTAAATTTTTCAGACAAAAATGGGGGCTGATAAAAACACGCTCCGTTTTCGTATCTTCCCCCTTGCTCGGTAAGGTTCAAAAACAAGACTTTGTTAATAATCAAGCACTTACAAAAAGAACCTTGATTTTTACACTTTTCAGAAAAACTCAGAATTCAGACAGATTTCAGACGAAATTCGGGGCAAAACGGTCTGATTTCAGAGTCTGAGTGTGTTTCTTACACACTGGCAGAAATGTTGTAAAAGCCTTTGAGTCAACGAGTTTTACAAAATAATAGCAAGGATGATTTTTTCAGGTAGATTAGAAAGGGGACAAAAAAAATGGCGGAGAGAGCGGGATTCGAACCCGCGGTAAGGTTTCCCCTACGACAGTTTAGCAAACTGTTGCTTTCGGCCACTCAGCCATCTCTCCGCATTTTGCGTATATTTAATGTATCACCAGTTTTGAATAACTCAAATCAAAAATAAAAAAAATGTCGTTTTTTTTTGATTTTTCTTCCTCCGTATGCCGGGAAATGAAAATTATTCGCCTTATTGAACGTTTTCTGTGTACAGAAAAAGACGTTTCCCCGCGTTCCCCGGCAAGTCAAAGACTTCTGTCGTTTTCCAGTTCGCCGGATGTTTCCGGCAGAACAGTTCCAGGGCTGGAATGTCCTCCGCCGCCTGATCCGGCGTCTTGTAGAGAATGAAACGCCCCTTGCGTTTGGGAAAGTTCAACGCATCTCCGTAAATGATCGGCGCCGGTGCCACCGCCCTTGCCGTTACGACATCAAAACGATGTGAAAACTCCTGCTTGCAGTTGAGTTCACAGGAACGGCCGCGCACCACTTTTACATTATCAAGTTCCAGTTCCTTTGCCGTGCGCTCCACAAATGCCGCCTTCTTTCCAATGGAATCGATCGGCGTCAGGTGCAGCCCCGGAAACGCCATGGCAAGGATCAATGACGGAAAACCCGCTCCGCAACCGATGTCGGCTATGCGCTGCTGACCGTTGATGAGTTCAGGAAAATATTTGAAGATCGCAAGCGAATCGTATACATGTTTGCTTGCGAACTCCTCCGGTTCAGTAATGCGGGTCAAATTGAACGTCTTGTTGGTCTCTATGAGAATATCGTAGAATTTCAGGCATTTTTCAGCAAAAAGTTCCACATCGGTCACTCCGCATTCAGCAGCATATTTTTTCAGCAGTTCAAACATATCCCCTCCTAAACCGTTACTGCGGACAAAATCGATATCAAAGCGAAAATAAACAAAATCACCGCACTGCCCAAACGCCATTTTCGGTTGACGGATGCCTTCCGTATCCAATCCCGCAACACCCACGGTTTGCCGGAGATCCAGATCCCCAATGCCCCCCAGAGCCACGCCGCCGGTGCAGAGAGCATCAGCAGCGGCGAATTCAGTGCAAATGCCGTATTGATCCAGTAATACGCCCACAAAATCATCACTCCGCCGACGGCACGCGCCAGACAGTGGTCCAGAAAGAAATAACTCAAAATCGGGATCAGCACCGCCAATGGATAAAGAAACGGCAGCAGAAATGACGGACTGACCACCTGGGCATGCGGTACGCACACCAGCAGTGCCGCCAGTCCGAGAATGGCTCCGCCCAAACGGTTGCGGGGCAGTTTTTCGTTGACGGGAAGTCTTTCTTCCGTCAGTTTCAGGCACCAGACCGCCGCTGCGGTTTGCAGAAGTCCGCCGATGAGAACTCCGGCTGTAAAAAGTGTTTTTTCCATATTCAGTCCTTCCTGTAATTTTTCATCCAATCCGTAATGAGCCGGTAGCCCAGCGAACCCGGTTTCGGCGTGTTGGGCATGGTGTCGGGGGTGTAGAAGTCCGCATGGTCGATCTCAACTCCGTCCGGACGGAGTTCGCCGCCGGCTGCTTTTGCGGTGAACCCCAGCATCAGCGAATTGGGGTGCGGCCAACTCTGACTGCCGAAATAACGGATCTCTTCCACTTCGATATTGACCTCTTCGCGCAGTTCGCGGCGAACCGCCTGTTCCAGATTTTCGCCTGTCTCCACAAATCCGGCAATGAGGCTGTGTACGCCGTTTTTGAAGTTCACATTGTGCGCCAGCAGCAGACGGTTCCGGTCGTCTGTGACCGCCACGATCACTGCCGGAGCGATCACCGGATAAAAACGGGCTCTGCATTGCGGACAGATGCGCCCGCAATCTTCGGGAATATCCTGAAGCGGCGTTCCGCAACTGCCGCAGAAACGGTGGGTGTTGTGCCAGAAAGTCAGTTCCATGCCGCGGCAGAGTGCGATTTCGGAAGGTGCATCAAGGAACATGCGTCCTTCGCGCAATTCATACGGCACATATTCGCCCCCGATGACAAAATCATCCGGCAGACGGACGGCAAAGCAGCTTTCGCGGTAAAGTTTGCCGATCTCCAGCAGCGGCGTCTCCTCCGGCAGGGCAATCTCTCCGAGCCGGGGAAGTCCGTTGTTTTTCAACACCACTTTGTCGCCGGAAAAAAGAAGCAGATAGCCGCTTTCTGCGGCAGAACAGTCATAGAGCCGGACGGCTCCCGGTATAAAGTTTTTTGCCATTTCAAATTTCCTCCATGCCGAAGAAACGCAGTCCGTTTGCCGTAGTGACTGCGGCGCACTCTGCGAGCGTGATCTCTTTGACTTCTGCGACTTTTGCGGCGACCAGCGTGACAAAACCGGGCAGATTTTCGCTGCCCCGGTGCGGAACCGGTGCGAGGTAGGGGGAATCAGTCTCCACCAGCAGCCGTTCCAGCGGGATGTGTTTTACTGTTTCACGGATATTGTCGGCACGGCGGAACGTCACCGCCCCCGTAACTCCGAGATACGCCCCCAGTTCCAGAAACTTCTCCGCCCACGCCGGAGTTCCGGCGAAACAGTGGATCTCAAAACGTCCGCCCCCGGCGGCAAAGTTCTTCAGTTGGGCAAAACCGTCTTCATACGCCTGCCATACATCGTCTTTATCCCGCAGATGGATGACGGCGGGCAGATCCCATTCGAGCGCGAGCGCGAGAAATTCATCCAGCATCTTCTGCTGAAGATGACGGGGACTGCTTTCGTAATAGTAGTCCAGCCCCAGTTCGCCGATACCGACCAGTTTGGGGTGGTTGCGGAACTCTTCAAAACTGTGCAACGCAGCATAATGCTCTTCCGCCTGATGCGGATGCACCCCGACGCAGAAAACAGCATCCGGTACGGCCTGTGCAAACTCTCTTGCCCGGCAGCTTTCCATATAATCGCTCCCCAAAGCGTTGAGATAGATCCGTTCAAAACTCCCCAGTTCCCGCTGGGGCGGCACATCCAGAGCCGTCCGGACATTGCCCGCAAACTCTTTGGGGGAACTTTCTCCGTAGTAGTGAAAATGTGTGTCAAATATCTCCATAAATCCTTCCTATTGAAAGAGACCGATAAAAAAATCATGTGCTTTTTTCAGAAAACTGCCGCCGGGCAGATCGCTTACGACAATGAGCGGTTCATCTTTTTCGTGGTGCTGATGCTCCATGCCGACCAGTTTCAAATTGCGTATTTTCCGCAACGCCTCCGCTGCCGGATCGGTTGCGAGTGTGCGCCAGTTCAGTTCGGGGTCGCTCAGCGTTCCGGAAATGGGAATCAGAATTTGTCCGCCGACAGCGGAGACCCTTGCTTTCAATTCCACACTCTGCTGATCGCGCAACTCCACATTGCCCTCAAACGAGAGCCGTTTGACCGACGGCCCCAGAAAACGGCAGAAATCCACTGTGATTTTGCCGGAATCACTGCGGAGACGGACATTCCCCTGATCAAAATGCAGAATTCCGACGCTGGAATAGTGTTTGCCGGTTCCCGGCATAAAGCGGGCTTTCCAGTTTTCCAGATCATTGGGCAGATAGCCGACAAGTTGAGCGACCACATCTACCGGAAACAGGAGCAGTCTGCCGAACGGTCCGCTGCTCAAATTTCCGGGAATGCGTAAATTTTGAAAGTCGGCACTGAATGAACCGTTGACCGCATTCAGCCAGCCGCCCTCTCCGCCGTCATTCAAACAGAAAATGCGGCTGTCAAGATTACTGACCGTTCCCTGCAAACCGTTCATATCGTGTCCCAGAAGCAGTTCTGCCAGCGGGCGGAACGCAAGCGGGGTCTCTCCGCCTTTTATATTGCCCTGCAATGAGATGCCGTCCGTTTCATTCTGCAGCGTGAAAGAGCCGGAAAACAGACTCTCTTCCGCCCGCAGAGAGAATGTCTCTGCAGTAAGTTTATTCCGGTTGATGAGAAAGCGGCTTTTCAAACCGGTCTTCAGCCCTTCTGTGATGAGACAGTCGTTCAATTCCAGATCGATGATCCCGGGGTAACGGCTGAGATCCAGTTCCGGTTTCGGCGGCCGTCCGGCGGGCAGTCGTTTTTTTGCGGTCGGTTTCGGGGGGGCATCGGGCAGAAATGTTTCAACAACGGCCATGAGGCGGGGCAAATCCAACTGCCGGGTCTGCACGGTGACTTCGGCATCGTTTCCGCCGCCGGAACGGGGAAATTTACCGGTTGCAGAGAGTTGCAGAAGCACGTTCTCTCCTTGCGCAAGGTCGAGCGATGCACGCTGGATCTGCAACTGCCGGGCGGAATTTTCAAGGACTCCCGAAACAGAACCGCTGACTGCCGCCTGACCGGGAGTCTGCAGTTTGCTGCACTCCAGAGATGTTACGAGTTTCTGTTTTTTGAAATCTTCCGTCAAGGTCAACTGCAAATTGCCGTTAAGGTCGAGTTCCGTTCCTTTCATCGGGAAAAACAGATCGGTAAAACGTTCATTCATATAGCGCAGTTTCCAGTTGCCGAGATAACTGCCGCTGAGAAAATCCAACATGCCGGGACATTCGATCCGCAAAGCGGGGTGTCCCTGCCGCCGGATATAGAGGTCGGCTTTTTTGAACTCCAACTGCTCCATGTGATGAAAATAACAGGAAAAACGCCCTTCGGCATCAATATTGGCTATCTTCTCCTGCGGAGGAAGGGCAGAGAGGGCTTTAACGGCGCATGTGCCGTCAAAAAGCATCCAACTGAAATCCCTTGCCAGATTACCCTGAACTGTTCCGGAGAGCGCACCGCCCGCCGGAACGGGGAGTGTGCAGAGACGCGCCCAGTCAGCCAGTGCCGTACAGGAGCCGTCGGCAGAGAGTTTGAAATTCACATTCTCAAGCATTTTCCCCTCGCTCAAATCGCAGGTGAACGGGGCGGCGGCAAGAGAGAGTTTCAACTTTTCTCCGAATGAGTGTTGAGCGGCAAGTCCGCTGATATTGACGATATTCCCTTCGGCATCAAAATATCCTTTGAATTTCAGCGATGCCGTCCCCGGTTGGAGTGCCTTCAATTCCGGCGGAAGCGGTTTCTGCTGATACCATGCAAGGAGTTCGGGGGAAACATGCTGCAGAGAGGCGGTGAAAAAACTCTTTCCTGCGGGGTGATCCCAGTTGCCGTTCAGATGCAGTTCGCCGAACTTCACATTCTGGTCGCGTACTTCCAAACGGCACCGGGGGAGTTTGAACGAGAACGTTTTATCCAGCGTTCCGCGGAAATCGAGGCGGATATCCTCCAACTGGCGGCAGGTCTGCTCCTGCGTCCAGTTCAAATTTGCGAGGCGGCAATTACCGGCGACGTCCACTGCTCTCAGGTCGCTGTGACAGGTGACGGTGATATTGCTGAAAAGTTGTCCGGAGTTGAGGGAAAACTGTTCATTCTGCGGAATAAGAAATTTCAGGAGGTGGATATCCAGAGCATCGCAGTTCAAATCGAATACCGCCCGCTGTGCGGCGGCTTGCGTTTCATTTCCCTCTTTCCAGCGGTATTTCAGCGGTTTCCGGAGTTGGATCGAGGCGATTTGACGCTCCTGACTGACGGCGCGCAGACGGAATTCCGCCAAGTCGATCTCACGGCTTTCCCGATGCACACGGAAATCGTACCTGCCGTCAAAATCCATGGGGGGAAATGCCAACTGCTGACGGTCGATATACATATCGCCTTCGCGCCGGATATTGAATTTGCCGGTGGCGTTGAACTGCTGCTGATCCCAGAGGAACGTTCCCTCGTAATTCACCCAGACCATGCCGGGGTCGATATTGTAGAAAAATTCGCAGGCAAGGGCGGTCAGTTCCGGCGAAAGTTTGCCGTTGCGCACTTCGCCGCGGGCGGCTCCGAACTGCGGGGAGAGGTCTCCTTTGAAATCCAGAATGGAGCGTACTTCTCCATTGTGGGTCTGCGTGAGGTGCAGTTGATCCGCCACGAAAAGTCCGTCTTTCTGTCTGCCGTTGAAATCGAGACTCAATGCGGCATTTTCAAAGGGTTCGCCGTTGACGCGGCCGGAGAGTTTTTCGAGGCGGAGTTTCCAGACGGAACGTTCCGGCATCAGGTCATCGAGCAGTTGATTGTGCCACGACATACTGATAAACCCCTTATCGATACGGTTGTCTTTTATGCCGTTTAATTGCACATTGCCGCTCAGGTGCCCGTTGAACGGCCGCCCTTTTTTGAACCGCTCTGCATAACCGTTGACGGCAGACATGATGAAAGAACCGTGCTTGCGGCGTTCGCCCCAGCGCACCTTGAATATACTCTCCTGCAAGGTGATGCGCCGCAGTTCAAAAACGGTTTCGTCCTCCTCGCTGTTTTCTGAAGCGGGGAGGGGGGAAGAGGAGTTTTTTTCTCTCTCCTGAACCGACGCTGATACGGGTACGGGCGGCGGCCCGAAACTCCAGCCGTTCGGATACTGGGTGACTTGGATATCGCCGCCGCGTATCCAGACATCGTAAAAACGGTATTTGCCGCGGAGAGCGGCGGAAATATCAAATGTGAAGTGCGCCTCTTCCGCCCGGAACCAGGGATATTTTTCCGGGCCGATGCAGATTTTTTTCCCCGCCGCTTTGCCGGTGAAAGGCACGTAATCCAGATGTGCGGCTCTCATCTCTATTCCGGAAAGGGAACTCAATAACGGCAGGACGATACGGGTCAGTGTGAACGTGTTGAAGATACAGGCGTAGCCGATCACTGCGGTCAATACCAGTGCAGCGACGGCAGAAATGCTCTTTCTGACCCATTTCGGCGGCATAGGGACTCAGCGTCCCCCGTACATCTTTTCCACTTCTTTCTGCAATGCCTGCTGGAAGGCGGCGATGTCTTCTTTGGTAGGTTCTCCCCCCTTGACGGCATCCAGCCCGAGGCGGCCCATCTGGTCGAGATACCATTCCGCAGTAACGCCGGAGGCGAACTTCACCGAACCGGAGATCGCCGCGCCGGGGCGCACAAGTTTGCTGATCTCCACGACCGTTTCGCCGTCTCCGCTGCCGGCAGGGAGTTCGCCTTCTGCGCCTTCGGCGGCTTTTTTCGCCTCTTCTTCGGCTTTTTTGGCTTCGGCTTTGGCTTTTTCGATCGCCTTGGGGTCATGGGCCTCCCAGTCGATATTTTCCAGTTCTGAAGCGTAAATGCGAATATCCATGTAGGTCAGTTTCAGACCGAACTTCTCATTGGCGGCTTTCTGGATATCGGAGAGGCTCACGCCTTTGGCGATTTCCTGAGCCATGTAATACTTCAGTTCCATTTCCTGATCTTTATTCATTTTGAATCCTTTTTCTTCCGGCGTACCGGACGGGGTTTGGTTGATTTATCCCAGTGGTTTCTGGTGCGTACAGGGTGACGTTTTTCGGAAAGCACGGCGTTGCGGCGGATGCTTTCGATTTTTTTGGGACGTGCCCGCAGTTCGATTTCGATGGGCAGACCGGTCAGATCGAACGTCTCCCGCAGGGTGTTTTTGAGGAAAGTAAGATAGTTGTCGGCACAATATTTCGGATTGTTGACGAACATCAGCACTTTCAGCGGGGCTGTGCTTACCACCGAGGCATAATACATCTTCAGCGGCGAAGGCCCGATCACCGGGGGCGTATGACTTTCCATGGCATCGGTCAGAACGCGGTTGAGTACACCGGTGGAGATCTTGAGTTCCATCTGGTCCATCACTTCGATCATCTGATCGAGCAGACCGTCCAGATTGGTTTTATTTTTGGCACTGATGAAGACCACCGGGCAGTAACTCAAACCGGTAAGGGAGTAACGGAGTTCTTCCTCAAGGTCTTTCAGACGGTGCGCCTCTTTCCACACATCGAACTTATTGGCAACGATCACGCACCCTTTGCCCGCCTGCCGCACCATGGCGGCGATGCGGCGGTCCTGTGCCGTCACTCCGTCGGGGGAGGCTTCGACCACCAGCAGTGTCAGTTCGGCACGTTCCACGGCGGCCTTGGTGCGCATCATGCTGAAATACTCCACTACGGAGTCTACTTTTGCCTGTTTGCGCATCCCGGCGGTATCGACCATAACGGCTTCGCGGTCGCCGTTTTTGCTGCGCAGAGTAATATTCACGTCGATCGCATCACGGGTGGTTCCCGCAACATCGCTGACCATGACCCGTTCTTCGCCGAGCAGGGCGTTGATGAGGGAGGATTTGCCGACGTTGGGGCGGCCCACCACGGCGATACTTATGGGTTTGGGTTCTTCCTCATCCCCCGGGAGAACTGCCGAATCACGGGTGACGGGCAGCAGCGGCAGAATGGCTTCGAGAAGAGCCTGAACGCCGTTTTTGTGCAGACAGGAGATGGGAAACACCTTCTGAAAACCCAGTTTCAGAAAGTCTACCGTATGCGTTTCCAGCGTGGGATTGTCGCACTTGTTGGCAACGAAAAGAACCGGTTTCCCGGAAATGCGGATGCGTCTGGCGACCTCTTCATCCAGCGGAACAACGCCATCCTGAACATTGCCGACCATGACCAGCACATCGGCATCTTCCAGCGCGACATCCACCTGGGAGGCGATACGGTTGTCCCACTGATCGACCTTGCGGCTTTCGCCGTTGAGCATACCGAGACCGCCGGTGTCGATCAACTGGAAGCGGGTGCTGCCGCAGGTGACGGGAGCCACCACACGGTCACGGGTGACACCCGGCATTTCGTGGACGATGGAGAGCCGCCGCCCGATAATGGCGTTGAAGAGGGAGGATTTCCCCACGTTGGGGCGTCCGACGATGGCGACCACCGGCAGATGAAGTTCCCGCTTGACGGCTTGAATGTTTTTTCCTGCCATAATTCAGCCCCGGAAAGAGTTGATGAGATCCCGGAGTTCCTTTGCCGCATTTCCGGAAGCGGCGGCAAAATCTTCTCCGTTGGAAGCGTAAATGATACCGCGGGAAGAGTTGATCGCCATGCCGAGACCTTCTGCATCACAGCCGTAGCGGACGACCTTTTCAACATCGCCGCCCTGTGCGCCGACTCCGGGAACGAGGAAGGTCATTTCCGGGCAGAGTTGACGGATGTGCTGAAGTTCTTCGGGATAGGTCGCGCCGATCACGAGAGCGATATTGCCGTTGTAGTTCCACTTGTCTCTGGCGTAAAGCGCGACATGTTCGTAGATCATTTTGCCGTCACAGACAAGGTTCTGCAGATCGCCGGAGTTGGGGTTGGAGGTACGGCAGAGGATGATAACGCCTTTGTCGGCATAATCGAGGAACGGTTTGAGCGTATCGAACCCCATGTAGGGGTTGACGGTGACGGCATCGGCATTGTAGCGGCAGAAAGCCTCTTTCGCATACATATCGGCGGTCGAACCGATGTCGCCGCGCTTCACATCGAGGATCACCGGGATCTCCGGATAATTTTCGTGGATGTAGTCGATGGTCATTTTGAGTTCATCATCGGCACTCTGTCCGGCATAGTACGCCGCCTGCGGTTTGTAGCAGCAGACATAATCTTTGGTCGCATCGACGATCGCTTTGTTGAAAGCGAAGATCGGATACTTTTCATTTTTGAGACATTCCGGCAATTTTTTCAGGTCGGGGTCAAGACCGACACAGACCAGACTGTTATTGGCACGGGCCGCTTTTTTCAGTTTTTCCATAAAAGTCATAGTGACACCTCTGTTTGTTGATTATCTTACACATAGTGTAATATACCACAAAAAAACGTATAACGCAAGTTTCAAGAGCATATTTTTCGTATTATCCGGAAAGAAAACACCGTAACGGATGCACCTGCCCCAAGTCCGGACTTGTCTTTGGGGTGTCCGTACCCGGCAGGGTGGCGGTTCCTTCCCTGCCGGTGCCGGACTTTTGTCAGCGGCACCGGAATTACAAAAATTTGTAAAAAAAAGCCCGGATTTTACTTTATTTCAAAAAAATTTCAAGTTTTTCTGTAAAAAATCCCTATATACACTTGATTTTTTTGCAATATGGTGGTTCATTAGAGGCAGAATACATTACAACTGAAAATTTCAAGAGAGGTTTGTTATAGATGAAATACTACACAGAAGATCATCTTTGGGTCGAAATCAACGGAGATGAAGCCGTTGTCGGCATCAGTGAATATATGGCGGATGAACTCGGCGATATCGAGTATGTCGATCTGCCCGGAGAAGACGACGATTTTATCATCGGTGACCGTCTCGGTCAGCTGCGCGCCATGTGCGGCAAACTGGATCTCTATTCCCCGATCAGCGGCACGGTTTCACAGGTCAACGAGACCCTTTATGATGAACCGACCCTCATCAACGACTCTCCGGAAGAAAAAGGCTGGCTCTTTCATCTCTGCGACTACGATGATGAAGAGTTGGACGACATGATGCCGGAAGATGCTTATTTGAGATATCTGGATAAGAATTTCCGCTGACACGTCCGCACCGCAAGAGCGCACTCCGCACATACGGGGTGCGTTTTTTATTGTTTTTACCGTGTTTTCTGCCGTCCGGATTTGCTTTTCTGTCAACAGATGATATATTTATCTCATGTTACGGAGGATACATGAAAATACAAAGCGCACCAACGATCCGGCGGATGCCGACCTATCTGCACCAGCTTTTCCGGTTGCGAATGGCGGGAAGAGAGTGGGTCTCCTGTGCCGAATTGGCAGAATATATGAATATCCCGCACATCGTGGTACGCAAAGATATTGCCATGACCGGACTGCCCGGAAATAAACGTCACGGCTTCCGGGTGCAGGATCTGATCGACGCCATTCTCCGCTTTGTCGGCTGGGATAAAATGACCCCCGCCACCTTGATCGGTGCGGGTTCTCTGGGGGCGGCTCTGCTCGGATTTACCGATTTTCAGGCCTACAATTTCCGCATAGAATCCGTCTTTGATGCCTCCGATGAGAAAATCGGACATGAGATCCACGGTCATGAGATCTACGATATTGCCGACATCCGCAAGCGGCTCAAAACCGCTCCGCCCAAAGTCGGGATCATCTGTGTTCCGGCGGTCGGCGCACAACTGATTGCCGACATCCTTGTTTCACTCGGCGTGAAATACATCTGGAACTTTGCCAATGTCTGTCTGAAAGTGCCGGAGGGCGTCATCGTTCAGCGTGAAGTCATCGCTGGCGGCCTTGCCGTCCTGTTCGCCAAAATCAGCAAGGCGGAATCCGGTGAAACGATCACCGCCGAAGAGTAACAGCAAATATGAAGTGAGTGCCGGGAGAGTGCGTTTTTCAGACCTCTGCAAGCCCCCCCGGACTTTCTCTTTACTCTCCCCAGTAACGGCGGTAGAGCATCTCAAAACGGTTCTGACTGTACGCATTGACCAGTTCGTTTGCGACTTCTCCCCGCAGACACTGCTGCATAAGTTTTCCTTCGACCAGACAGAGTTCATCGTGTTCGGGGAAGAACTCCCGGAAGAGAAATCCCGCATACCGCACCAGACGGAAGTCCCCCTTGAAAACGGGGTGTTCCGCTCCCCTGCGGCGGCAGGCGACGGTTCTGCCGCTGCGGATGGCGTCTTTGACGCCTTCAAGCGAGTGATCCGCAGCAAATGCGATCGTATACTGCGTTCCCAGCAGCAGCGGGGCGTTGTGGCTGTCGGTCGCACCTGTTACAGGGATCCGGCGGCCCGTTTCCAACTCTTTTTCGCGCAGCCACGCCGCACAATCCACGTTTCCGGCAAAGGCATCCGGGGCGTTGTCATTTGAGCCGAGACCGAAAATCTCCACCGCATCGAATTTGCCCTGTTTGAAGATATATTCCCGCACGGCAGGGGGGAGATTGACCCGGTCATAAGGCATCCAGAAGGGATGTGCAAAGACGGCAACGCC
The DNA here is from genome assembly GCA_017466125.1 of Lentisphaeria bacterium. Lineage (GTDB taxonomy): Bacteria > Verrucomicrobiota > Lentisphaeria > Victivallales > Victivallaceae > Victivallis. The sequence continues at coordinate 12,415 of JAFTUS010000217.1, forward strand.
GCCGAACTCACGGGTCTTTTCCAAAATCCAGTCCGAGCCTGCCATCAGCCGCCGTTCATCTTCGGAACAGGCGGGGTCCATCGTCTCCATGCGCTGTTCGATATCGGCGGAGAACTCCTCATAGTGTTTGTTGGCATAATCGACCACGCTTTCCGCCGCACCGAGGCTCAGCAAATGGATGGATTGATAGACGTGATAATTCTGATAAAGATAACCGTCCTGATTGAACATTTTCAAAAAGTGGGTCTCTTCGCCGGGAAAAACCTGATAGAAACTCTTGAATTTTCCGAATTCAGCGATCGCCTCCCGCGAGGGGTACTGTTTGGCATGGTCGGTGATAAATATGAAATCCAGCCCTTTGCTGCGTCCGACGGCGGCGACCCGTGCGGGTTCTTCTTCTATTCTGCCGCATTCGCTCCAACTGGTATGAACATGAGTATCTCCCTTATAGGGACGCAGGGGGAACAGATCCTCTTCCAGGGCATAACAGCCGAACTTGCCGAGAACGACCTCCCGGTTTTCGGCGGGGAGTTCCATAACGACCTTGAATGTGGTCTCGCCCTCTGCCGCTGCGGTAAAGCGGAACGAAAACGTGCCGTCTCCGTTGAACTGACAGGGGTATTCGCGTTCATCCATCCAGGTATGCACTTTGCCGTCCTCCCAGATGCCGCAGTTGGTGATGTATTTCAATTTGTAACGGACTTCATGCCCCATTTTCTGATTGCGGGGGATGTAATTGGTTCTGCCGGTAAAAACGGTCTCCGTTCCGACCCGGAAGATCCGGGGTGTTACTGATAAATCTTCATAAAACATGATCTGTACTCCTTTATTCTGCCCAAAATTCACGGAAAAGTTTTCCGGTACAGCCGGAGGCGGCGGCTTTGACGTTCTCCACAGAAATCTCGCCCCGGGTCGCCTGAAGCATCAGTTTGCCTTCGACGGCACACCGTTCATCGTGTTCGGGGAAGAACTCCCGGCGGAGAAATTCAGCGAACTGCACCAGACGGAAATCGCCCCAGAAGAAGGTGTTTTCGCCGGGATACGAACTGCACGCAAGCGTTCTGCCGCTGCAAATGGCATCCTTGATGTTTTCGAGCGTATTCTCAACAGCAAATGCCAGCGTATACTGATAACCGATCAGCGGTTCGGCACGGTGGACATCTGTCGCCCCGGTCACGGGGATATGCCTGCCGAGTTTGACGGATTTATCGTGCAGATATGAAATACACTCCACATTGCCCGCAAAAGAATTGGCGTTGCGTTCGCCGGAACCGAGTCCGATGACTTCCACGGCATCAAATTTTCCGTTGTCGAAGATGTACTCGCGGACACGCGGCGGCAAATTCAAATGGTTGTTGTGCCGCCAGAAGGGGTGTGCAAAAACGGCGATGCCGCCGAATTCATGGATCTTCTCCACAAGCCAGTCCACGCCCGCCATCAATTTGCGCTGTGCTTCTGAAATGGAGGGGTCAAGTTCATTCATGCGTTTTTCGAGATATTGCGTATACTCTTCAAAGTGGTCGTTGGTGTATTCGACCACGCCGCGGTCGGCACCGAGGGCGACATGGTGGATGCCGTCCACGACGGAGGTGTTATGGACAAAATCCCGTTCTGCTTTCCAGCGGTACGGGACATGGGTCTCTTCGCCGGGATAGACTTTGAAATCGCTTTCAAAACACTCCATGGCGCAAATGGCGTTGAATGACGGGTAGATTTTGCTGTGGTCGGTAATAAAAGTAAAGTCCAGCCCTCTGCTGCGCGCCATTGAACAGACGTAGGGCAACGCCTCCTGCATGCCGCCGCACCCGCTCCAGCAGGTATGGACGTGGGTATCGCCTTTGAATGGTCTCAATTTGAAAAGGTCCTCTTCGAGGGCGTAACAGGAAAATACGGGGAATTTGTAAGCATCATCAGGCCGTTCCATATAGAGTTGGAAGGTAGTTTCCCCCTCTTCGGCCGGAGTGAAATCAAAGGAAAAAGTACCATCCTCTCTGAATTCACACTCAAGATCATGTTCTTCGCCCCACAGGAGGGTATTTCCGTCCTCCCAAGTGCCGTTTCCCGGAACATATTTCAACTTCAGGACGGCGGGCCATCCCAACTGGATATCCCGCGGCAGTTCATGAAATTTGCCGTTGATACGGGTTTTCTGCCCCACCCGCAATACGCGCGGCATGACTTTTATTGCTTCAAAAAACATTTTTGCCTCCCAATAAGTGTTTTTCCTAATATAGACCGCAAAAACGGTACAGTCAAGGCGGAAAATATTTTTGAAGGATATTTTTCCGGACAGCACCGGAATTGATTAAAATTTGTTATTGTCCTAAATTTTGTGAAAAACATTTGTAATTGCCAATGGTCCTCCCACGCTTTGGCATTTGTAAAAAAATCTCCGATAAATTCTTACTGTTCCAAATGGGAGGCAAGATAGAAGGAGAGCGCGACCGTTCCGCCTTGCGGCGGGAGTTTCCCGGCGGTGTCAAGCACCATGCCCCAGCGTTTCTGATCTTTGGTCTGCTGTTTGCAGAATTTGCGGAATTCGGCGGGCGTGAAAAATCGGGTGACGTAAATATTCTCATAGGGGAGCATATCGAAATGCTCCTGCCGGGTCATCCTGTGCTTGAACGGCGGGCGGAAGGTCATAACTGCGGCATCGGTTTTGAACTGCCGCCGCAGGGCTTCTGCGGGGGTGTGTTCCAACGTGATGACCTCCCGTTTCAACGCATCGGAAATCTGCAAGGTGTTTTCGACCAGCGTTTTCAGTTCCGGCGGCAGGGGCGTTCGGGCGGGACGGAGCAGACGGGAGGTGATATTTCCGGGGCGGAGCGTGACCGCCCCCGCCGCCTGTGCGTGTTTCCCCGGCTGGATAAAATAGGCGTTGCCGATCCGTTTGCCGGGGTGTTCTTCGTGGGAGTGCGCGCCGATGACCAGATCGATTTCAGGGAATTTCCGCAGGATACGGCTCAATGGCCCCAGTCTGGAAAAAAGTCCGTTATGCCAGATTAGAATGACAAAATCCGGCTTTGCCTTGCGGAGCTGCGGCATCAATGCGGTCAAGGTTTCCAGCGGCGGCTTGAAAGAAAATCCGCTGTTTGCGGGCAGACGTTTTGCCATATTCGGCTCGGTCAGTCCGATGACGGCGACCCGCTTGCCGTCTTTATGGAGCAATATCCACGGCTTCGGAACAAATCCGGCACAGTGCCAATCTGCCCCGAGAACCGTTCCCTTGAACTCCCGGCAGCGGGCAGAGAGTTCTTTTTCTCCGAATTCAAAATCATGATTTCCGGGAACCCAGATGTCGAATTTCAGCAAATTCAAAGCCGCGATCATGGAACGCCCTTTGTCGTTGCGGGAGAGAAAACTCCCCTGAATGGTATCGCCCGCATCAACGCGGAGAATGTCCGCAGTCCCGATTTCCAGAGCCGCCGTCAAATCCGCCAGCCCTTTCAAATCCCCGTGCAGATCGCTGGTACAGCGGATCTCCAGAGCCGCTGTTACCCCGCACAGAAAAAATACCAGTAAAGATAAAATATACCGCATAAAAAACACCCCGGATATAAAAATACAGCCTGAATACTGTTTTGTCAAATGAAAATGTCAATAAAACAGGAACGCTGTGTACTAAACATAGACTGATAAAAAAATCCGCGCGCAGCGGCCGAACGTCGGCCTCGGTAGTGGTCGGCTGTCGCCCCGTGCGGGGCTCTCGAGCCTCCGTCTGTATCAGGTCGTATCCGGACGTGGTCCAGCCTTGTCGCGGCGTAGTTTTACGAAGACGGAGGCGGAACGCTGGTCGCCGCCTTAAAATGGCGGCGAAAGTACAAGCGTAGCGTCGATATTGCCTCGCATGAGGCAATACCACTCGCCGGGAGCGATGCCTCGAAAAAAGAGCGTAGCGTATTTTATCGGGGCGTTGAGCGG
>JAFTUS010000218.1 GCA_017466125.1 Lentisphaeria bacterium
CGATAAGCAGAAAAACTTGCAAACAACCAGAACTTAACTTCTGCTGCCAATGTTTGTCAGCAGTGCAACTTGCGTTGGTGTACAATTGGCAGATTTGTGTTGTTACAAGTTTTCCCTCTGCTCCATCCTTCTTGCGCCAGACCGTGATTTTTGCGGCATCCTCTGTTTTACCGGCAATATTCAGGTCATGCGGGAAGATGAAATGCGGGGAAGAAACCTTTTTGTTGATCTCTTCCCCGCAAAACGATTTTATAACGACCGTTGCTGGTCAGCGGCGGCCTCCGCGGTGTTCCGGACGGCGTCCGCCGTTGTGGTGGGGCGTCTGATGATGCACCGGTTTGCGCGGCGGCGTATGGTGATGACGGATCACTACCGGACGCGGCGGCGGCGTCACGATCACCGGACGCGGAGCCGGCGGCGTCACGACCACCGTCTGAACCGGCGGAGGCGGCGGGGCAGGATGCGTCACAACCACCGTCTGCGGCGGATTTACCACCCCAAGTGCCCTGCCGACCAGACCGATGATCTCCGCAGCAAGATGCACTCCTTCATTGTGATGTTTGTCATGTCTGTGATGCGGTCCGGCAAATGCGGGGGTCGCAACGGCGGTGATGAGCAATGCTCCCAAAACGGCTTTAACTTTGTTGTTCATAGTCCAATCTCCTTCTGTTGGGTTTCTGACCATATAACGTACCGGAAATTATTTTTATTGTCCTGATTGTTAAGAAAATCTAATTTTTTTCAAAAAAAAATGGTCAGAAGCCGTAATCACCCAAAACGTGAGAACGTTTCTGACCTATGAAATCGGGTCGGCCGCAACAGCGCATTCTTACGAAAGCGAGGCCGCCCGCAGGGGCCGGGATGCTCCCGGCACATATACTATACCACCAATTTTCATAAAAAACAACAGAACATATTTCAGAAAGCAATAAAAAAGCGGACAAAATCCCGTTTTCGCTTTGAAAAAACAGTCCGGAGATTGTATACTATATAAAAAGCAAAATGATTTTATGGAGAATAGATATGGAGATGTTTCTTGATTTTCTGATGAATGTGCTTTCACTGCTGTTTGCCTTCATCGCCATCGGTTTTTGTATTTTTTCACATGAATTGGGCCATTTTCTCGCCGGAAAGTGGCGGGGACTGCATATCGACGCTTTCAGCCTCGGCTTCAAGGCGTTCTGGAAAAAGAAAATCAACGGCGTGGAATACCGCCTCGGCTGGCTGCCTTTCGGCGGATATGTTGAACTGCCGCAGGTGGATGCCACCGATGCCATCCCCAAAGCCGCCGACGGCACTGAACTGCCACGCGCCAAACCGCTCGACCGCATGATCACTGCCGTCGCCGGACCGCTTTTCAATATCCTTTCCGGGCTTCTGATCGCCTGTATCGTCTGGATCGCCGGTATGCCACAGGACTCCCCGAAAATGCGCGAAATCACCGTCCTTGCAGTCGATCCCGCCGGTCCGGAATATGCCGCCGGTCTCCGTGCAAATGATGTTATTGTAAAACTCAACGGCGAAAAATTCTTCGCCACATGGACCCAGTTCGTCAGCAAGATCCTTTTCTCGATCGGCGAAGTAAAACTCGAAGTCCTCCGCAACGGCAAGCCCGTGACGATCGTCTATACCCCGAAAGAAAACCCCAACGCCCCCGGCAGATTGCGCGAAGAGAAGATCGCTTACCCCTTCTTCATGCCGTTGGTGCCGCTGGAAGTCTTCCCGCAAAAGGACTCCATCGCCTACAAAGCCGGTATCCGCTCCGGAGATTATCTGGTCGCCATCAACGGTCAGCCGCTGCTGGATTATTCTGAATTTCAGGCAGGGCTGGATCAGGCGGGCGCAACCCCCGTTGAACTGACCATCCGCAACGCAAAAGGTGAACTCCGCAAAGTAACGGTCACCCCCGAACCGGTGCCGGATCTGCCGCCGCAGTTCTCCCGCTATCTCACCGGCATCCTCCTCGGAATGAAAAAAGATACGCCCGGAATTTTTGTGCTGGATGTCATGCCGAACTCCAGCGCAAAAGCCGCCGGTCTGAAATCCGGCGACCGGCTGGTTTCTGTCAACAAAAAGAAAATCGACGCTCCGCAAGTGTTCATCGGCGAACTTCAAACCCTCAAAACCGAACCATTCGATCTGGTCATCGAACGTGACGGCAAAATGCAGAATTTCCGTTTCGCCGCCAAACTGGTCGTACCGCAAACGATCGGCATGGATATTACACTCCGGGATCACCCGACCCCCTTCCAGCAGTTCGCCGCCACGGTGGATATGAGTTACAAATCCCTGCGGGGCATCCTCATCTGGGCGGGAAACAGACTCGGCTTGACCGAACAGACCAGTTCCCTCAAACCGACCCACATGTCCGGTCCGCTCGGAATGGGCATGGTGCTGTTTGACTCCGTCCGTCAGGCTTCGCTGATCAGCGGCATCTACTTCATGGTGGTCATCTCCTTTGCGCTGGCGATCTTCAACCTCTTTCCGCTGCCGGTACTCGACGGCGGTCATGTGATGTTCGCATTGATCGAAATGATCATCCGCCGACCGGTTCCGACGGTCATCATCAAATCGCTTTCAACGGTATTCGTTGTTCTGCTGATCGGGCTTATGGTCTTTGTGACCTTCTCAGACGGCAAAAGACTGCTCCGCCGCTTCGGTGTCGGAACTCCGGAAACGGAGATGCAGAAATGATGGAACTCCCCCGCCGCAATTCACGGCAGATCACTGTCGGCAAAGTCGTTATCGGAGGAAATGCCCCCGTTTCCGTGCAGTCCATGTGCAATACCGATACCAGAGATGTGCAAGCGACCCTTGCTCAAATCCATACACTTGCCGCACGCGGCTGTGAAATCATCCGTCTTGCCGTTCCCGATATGGCGGCAGCCGATGCGCTGGCACCGATCACAGAAGCCTCCCCGATCCCCGTCATTGCCGATATTCATTTCGACCACCGTCTTGCGCTGGCGGCAATCAGAAATCATGCGGCGGCGATCCGTTTGAACCCCGGCAACCTTACCGATAAAGATGCCATAAAGCAGGTGGCGGAACTTGCCGTTGAAACAAACACACCGATCCGGGTCGGTGCAAACGGCGGCAGTGTCCGTGCCAATCTGCTGAAAGAACTCCGCACCAAACTCCCCCCCGATGAGGCGATGGCGGAGGCTCTGGTGCAAAGCGCGCTTCACGAATGTTCACTGCTGGAAAACTTCGGCGTTACGCAGATGAAAGTCGCGCTGAAATCCTCCAGTGTTCCTGTTACGCTTGCGGCGTACCGCAAGTTTGCCGACCGCACCGATCATCCGCTGCACATCGGCATTACTGAAGCGGGTACATTCTACCGGGGCATCATCAAATCCGCCGTCGGGATCGGTGCGCTGTTGAGTCAGGGCATCGGTGACACACTCCGGGTCAGTCTGACTGCCGACCCCGCCGAAGAGGTCACTGCGGGCATCCGTATTCTGGAAGCCCTCGGCTTGCGTGATGCCGCTCCGCAACTGGTCTCCTGCCCCACCTGCGGGCGGACAGAAATCGATCTGATTGGACTTGCCGACCGGGTGGAAAAACTGGTCGATGAACTGAAATCCTCCGGTAAAAAGATAAATCTCGCCAAAGTAGCCGTCATGGGGTGCGCCGTAAACGGTCCCGGAGAGGCACGGGATGCCGACCTCGGCATAGCCGGGAGCAAAAGCGGACAGATCCTCGTTTTTGCCAAAGGGAAAGTTCTGGGCGCATTTGAAGAAGAACCCGGCTTTGCTTTCTTCAAAGACGAACTTCTGAAACATTGTGAGGGATAACGTGCGTATTTTATTTGTCTGTCACGGAAATATCTGCCGCAGCACCATGGCGGAATTCGTCATGAAAGACCTTGTGGAAAAAGCGGGCATCACCGACATTGAAATCGGGTCGGCAGGAACAAGTTCCGAAGAGTTGGGCAACCCCGTTCATTACGGCACACGGCAGAAACTGGCGCAGCACGGCATCTCCTGCAATGGCAAATTCGCACGGCAGATGAACCGTCAGGATTATGAAAAATACGATCTGCTTATCGGCATGGATAACGCCAACATCCGCAACATGCACCGCATTTGCGGCGGCGACCCCGATGAAAAGATCCACCGTCTGCTGGATTATACCAAACGCCCCGGCGAAGTGGCGGACCCGTGGTACACCGGCGATTTTGAAGAGACATGGAGTGATGTCCTCGAAGGATGTCAGGCACTTTTGAATAAGATTTTGGAGAATTGAAAAAGGATATGATCATGCGTTCAGAAAATGATTTTATGATGCGGGCAGTTTTGAAAGATCATGCTGTCCGGCTCGCATTCGGCAGTTTCAAAGAACTTGCATCTGCCGGGATTATTGCTCACGATACCGACCCGGTTGCGGGCAGACTTCTTGCCGGAGGTCTGGTTGCGGGTTCATTGATGAGTGTCCTTTTGAACGAAGAAGAACGTTACTCCATCCGCATTGATTACAAAGGCCCCGCCAAAGGAATACTGCTGGATGTTTCCGGCAGGGGCGAAGTCCGCGGTTTCATCCGCAATCCCCATGTCATGACCGAAGCGGACTCCATGGAAAATGCCTGCGGAGCGGGTGCAACTGTGACTGCCACCAAGTCGGAAAACGGCAAAATACTCAATTCGGGACAGGCGGAAAGTGCTTTTATCACGCCTGCCTCCGCCCTCTCCTACTTTCTCTCTGTCAGCGATCAGGTGGAGACGGAGATCCGTTCAGAGATCCTGCTTCAGCCCGATCCGGCCGCTCCGGTACGCTGTGCCTGTGCAGTAATGATCCAGGCGTTGCCGGACTGCGATTTGGAGTTTTTCAACCGGATGCGCGACCAACTGCTTTCGGAAACAGCGGGAAAAATTCTCAACGACCCCATGCTGTTGGCAGACCGGAAGTTGGAAACGTTGACCATGCTGCTCTGCAAAACCGCCCTGCCCCCCGCCATGGACATTGCCGGAGTACCTGCGCCGCGTTTCGTCTGCAACTGCTCCACAGAAAAAATCTGGCAGACCGCAAGAACCATGCTGGGGAAAGAGGATTTTGAAAAACTCCTGCAGGAAAATCCCGACCCGGTGATCCGCTGCCAGTTCTGCAACAAAGTCCATCACTACAAAGCAGATAAATAACAGCAAAACAGAACAGCCCCAAACAAACTCCGGTACGGCAGCGTCCGGATTTTGAATGGGGCATCTTAATTTTTTATTTATGCAAAATTTGCATAAATTACAAAAAAAACAACATTTTCATATTGACATTTGCATAATTGGTAGTATATTATTTCCCATATTCAACCGATTACTCAGGAGATTTTTATGAAATCAACCGAAAATACAATTTCAAATAATGCCTCCGGCGTCCTCGCACAGGTAGCCTCCCGCGCCCGTGTTTCAGCCGGAACTGTCAGCAGGGTATTCAACAACAGTTCTCTGATCCCCGCCGGAACCAGAGCCCGTGTTCTTTGTGCGGCAAGAGAACTCGGGTTCCGTCCGCGCGTCGGAGTACGCAACAAACAGATCGCACTGATCACCGAACCGCCGCATAAAACCAAAATGGGCGGTTATGTCAATACGCTGACCCAGTATATCTGTTACGCCCTCTCCAAAGCAGATGCCGGTATAACCATGATCACCGAAGACCGCCTCGGCAATCTCTCCGACTGCTGGTTCGACGGACTTATCGGAATAGCGTGGGAACAAAAAACGCTCGATGTCCTGAAAAACATCCACAATATACCGATCATCTGGTTCAGTGACAACCTGGCAGATTCATTTCATACGATCTATTTCGACCCGGTTGCAACCGGACGCATGGCAGGAAAATATTTTATCGAAAAAGGCCACCGCAAACTTGCCGTGATCCACGAACAGGACTACTGCGGCACAGAGCGCGCCAACGGCTTTGCCGCAGCCATGACGGATGCGGGGATCGACATCTCTTCCAATCTTCTGCGCATAAGCAATACAACGCAACCGCACCTTGCGGTCAAACAACTGCTCGATGCCGCCTGTACCGGCGTCTGGGTAACAGGAGAAGACTTGAAGGTACTGGAAATCAGTTGGCTGCTGCAAGAGTTGGCAGGCCGGAGAATACCGGAAGATATTTCGATCATGGGATTTGAAAATCCCGGTATCTCGGAATTTATGCGCCCCTCTCTGACGACCATATTCTGTCCTTTGCAGGAGATGGCGGAACGCGCCGTAGGATTGGTTCTGCGGGATGAATTTCCGGAGGAACTCTATAAAATAGAATTGCCGGTGACTCTTATTGAACGGAATTCCGTACGAAATATATAAAATTGCCGCAGAAACGGCAGAAAGGAGTTTTCGATGCGTTACACAAAAATCATTGCCATGTTCATGGCAGGCACTGCTGTCGCAGCCGCTTACGGAGAAGGGTTGAACCTTTCTCCCGGTCAATATGAGGCCCGTTACAGGGCAAAAATACAACATGAGCAAAATGCAGTACTCCTGACTTCCAAAACTGCCGAATGGGATGCCGGATTGCGCATAAATCCGCCCAAAGGAAAAAAATTTGATTTTTCCGGCGGAAAATATCTGGCTGTTGATGTCGAAAACCTCTCCTCTGACCGTCAGATGCGTCTGACCATGCACATATCCAGCGGAGCAAGAGGCAAAAGCAGCAACAGCCACGTTGAACTTCCTTTGCGCGAAATCAATACCGGCATCGGACTTAATCCCGGCGAAAAACGCACGATGAGACTCTATCTGCCCCATGCCGCGTTGTTCACGCCTCCCAAAGGCGGGCGGAACTTCAAACGGCCGCTGGAAACATCTCAAATCAACAGCATCGAATTTAAAATGCAATGGCCCTTTGAACCGGAGGGAAAAACGCTCCTCAACTGCCGCCTCTCCAATATCCGGCTGGAAGGGAAGCCGGATATGAACCGGAAAGTTTCGCAGGATGACAAAAACTATTTTCCCTTTATCGACCGCTACGGTCAGTACAAACATTGCGACTGGCCCGAAAAAATCCATAACGATGAAGATTTGAAAAAAAATCATGCCAAAGAACTGGCTGAACTGAACAAGACCCCCTCCCCCGCGGAATGGAACCGCTTCGGCGGCTGGAAAAACGGACCCAAAATGAAAGCGACCGGAAACTTCTATGTAACCAAACACAAGGGGAAATGGTTCTTCGTTGATCCGGAAGGATGCCTCTTCTGGTCTCTCGGCATCGATGTTCTCCGTCACACCTCTGATGCAGTCAACGCCCGCCGTCACCCCACCTGGTTTGAGGGAAAAATCCCTGCAAGCGGCATGTTTGATTTCAATGCGATGAATTTGGAAAAAAAATACGGCAAAAAGGATTATCTTGATGAGTTTCATGCCGTACTGGATCAACGCCTCCGCGCCTGGGGCATCAATTCCGTCGGCAACTGGGCATCCGGAACTTTCCTGCAGAAAACCCGAACCCCTTACACACTGTCGCTGGGGGAACGCTCCAGCAATGTGAGCCGTCATGGATTTCCCGGACTTGGCAAGGTGAATTTTTATGATGTATTCTCTCCTGATTTTGAAGAGAAAATGGGGAACATCCTCCGGGATGTTTCGGAACGGGATGCCGTTGTAAAGAAATCCCTGACTGATCCGTTGTGCATCGGCTACTTCATTGATAATGAACTGCGTTTCGGAGATATCATCAAAGGTGTTATGCAAGGCGGTCCCAATCAGGCCGCAAAACAGGAGTTTATCGGAGATTTGCGCGGCAAATACACGGACATTCAGAAACTTAATCAGGCGTGGAATACCCGCTATGAAACCTGGGATGATCTTGCCGTCAGCAATCAAATCCCCCGTTCCGGAGAATTCCGGAAAGACGCCCGCCGATTTGAAGAAAAATTTGTTGACCGTTATTTCAGGATCTGCCGGAAAGGGATCAAAAGCATTGCTCCTGACCGCCTCTATCTGGGCTGCCGTTTCGTCGGCTTCCGGCAGGGACAGCATATTTGGAACTCTGCGGCAAAATATTGTGATGTTATTTCGGTGAATACCTACTGCAACAGTATCTACAATGCCAATACCGGAGATTTCCGCGACCGGCCGGTTCTGATCGGAGAATTTCATTTCGGCACCTACGATCGGGGAATGTTTTCCAACAGCCTCGCCCCGGTCGCGGATCAGAAAGAACGTGCGGTCTCTTTCACCCGCTATGTACAGGGCGCATTGGTTCACCCCAACTTTATAGGAGTACACTGGTTCCAATTCCGCGACCAGCCGCTGACCGGCCGCTGGGATGGCGAAGGTTATCAGATCGGTTTTACTGACGTGGCTGACACGCCCTATCCGGAAATGACCCGGGCGGCAAGAGAAGCCGGAGAAAATCTGTATCATTACCGCACAAACGGTATCCTTAAAAATTCAATGAAATAAACGGAGGAAAAAATGAAACAAAAAAAGTTTACCCTCATTGAACTGTTAGTCGTAATTGCCATCATTGCAATTCTTGCGGCTATGCTTCTGCCCGCTTTGAACAAGGCTCGTGCCAAAGCCCGTGACATTTCATGTGCCGGAAATCAGAAGCAACTCGGGACATACATGATGTTCTACGTGGAGCAGAATAACAACCGTTTCCCCAAATGGAATGGTAATTATAACAATGGGACCGGCTGGAACAGCAATGCCGGTTACTGGCAGGATATGCTCTATTCACTCATCGATCCGTCCATTATCGCCAGCAAAACCAGTTTTGCCCATTGGGATACCAATGGAACCAACCGCCCCAAAGATGTTTTCGGTTGTCCCGCCAGCATCGGTGCCGGTGATTGGAAAAAACAGGGGGCGCGTCATTACGGTATCAACAGTTATCACAGCAACCCGGATAAAGCCAACTACAATGTCGTGAGCCGTCAGGCAATGGCGATCGATAAGGTCAAAGTGCCCTCAAACCGCATGATCGTAACTGATATTGACTTTAATACCACCAACAATTACCCGAACCTTGAAGTAGAACGTCCCAACTTCGGCGAAACCTGGCGGCATCAGGGTCAACAGGGTGCCAATATTCTCTTTGTTGACGGGCACGTAGCCGGAATGATGTGGCGTGAAATTCCCGGTGCCGCAGCAATTCCGAATACAGGCTACGACAGTTCTATAAATTGCGCCAGTGGAAATAAAAGCAAAGATCCGAGTTATTTCTGGTATGACTGGGCTAACTGAGTTCCGGAAAATACGGCACTGTTTTTAACATAAAAAACAAGGCTCTGTACGAAAGGTTGACTGATTTTTACAGGGGCTTCGGAATGCTTCGTCCGCTCAACGCCTCGATAAAATACGCTACGCTCTTTTTTCGAGGCATCGCTCCCGGCGAGTGGTTTTGCCTCATGCGAGGCAATATCGACGCTACGCTTGTACTTTCGCCGCCATTTTAGGGCGGCGACCAGCGTTCCGCCGCTGGACCACGTCCGGGTACGACCCGGGGCGGGGTACGCGCTGCGCGCGGATTTTTTTATCAGTCTATGTTTAGTACACAGCC
>JAFTUS010000219.1 GCA_017466125.1 Lentisphaeria bacterium
ATAAGCAAAACAATATTTTAATGCTTTCCGATGACCGCGGGAAAACGGTGCTGCAAGTTTGGGCGCAGCTCTATCGCCTCGGGTCTGAATCGACCTCTGAAGTTATTCAGAAGTCCGGATACCTGTGGAAACGCTAAACGCGCTCTGATCGCTCTAAACATTCCAGCCGGCTCGTTGTATGGGTCGGCTTTCTCATGCCATTATTGTGGCTTTACGGTGCATTTGTAACGTCGCATAATATATGTTATGTTAAGTGGACTATCGCTTCCGGAGTAGGGGATTTGCGTTATAATTCGCTGATATTGAACATAATACAAATCTTGTAAATAACGGTTGTTAATAAGTTGTTGATAATTTCTGTCAATATATACCACATAAAAACGGACCCTCCTTTTATTTCTGTTTTTGCGGTTTGCATTATAAAGGTTTTTTGTCAACATTTTTGCAAGATGAGTTGATAATATCAGAAAAATGGAGTATCTTATATAGATGGTAATAAATAAGGTATATCTGATGAAATATTATGATGTGATTGTCGTGGGTGCCGGTCATGCCGGTTGCGAAGCCGCTCTGGCGGCAAACCGCACCGGTGCCGCCGTTTTGCTGATTACTTTGAATATGGATCATATCGCCCAGATGAGCTGCAATCCGGCAATCGGAGGCATCGCCAAAGGACAGGTCGTCCGGGAAATCGATGTTTTGGGCGGCGCACAGGGGATCGTGACCGATTTTTCAAGTATTCAATTCCGTATGCTCAACCGTACCAAAGGTCCGGCTGTCCGCTCTCCGCGTTCCCAATGCGACAAAGTAGCTTATCAGCGTGGAATGAAACTTCTTCTGGAAATCACTCCGAATTTGGATATTCTGCAGTCAGAAGCCGTTTCTTTTGAAACGGAAAACAATCGTATTTCTGCAGTAAAAAATCAATTTGGCGATGTAATTCCCTGCGGCGCAGTCGTATTGACTACCGGAACGTTTCTCAATGGAACGTTGCATTACGGTTTGCGGAATTTTCCGGGCGGCAGAGCAGGGGACTTTCCCTCCTGCGGACTTTCTGCGGCTCTTTCGGAACAACTCCAACTCAAGGTCGGCCGCCTGAAAACAGGAACCCCTCCCCGCATCCTTGCCAAAACCATTGATTTTTCACAGATGGAAATGCAATCTTCCGAAGGAGCGGGGGAACGTTTTTCACACTGGTCCCCTGCCCTGCTGCCGAACCTGCCCGAAGCGGCAAATCACGATATGGCGTGTCATCAGGTCTATTCCACGGAAGTTACTGCGGACATCATTCGTCAAAACCTGCACCAATCCCCTATGTATCAAGGCGTTATCAAGGGAATAGGCACACGTTACTGCCCGTCGTTTGAAGACAAGATCATGCGTTTTCCGCAGCATCCGCGCCACTTGCTCTATCTGGAACCCGAAGGTGCGCAAACCGGCGAATATTATATCAACGGTATTTCCACAAGCCTCCCCCCGGAAGTTCAGCGGCAGATGATCCACTCCATCCCCGGAATGGAAAATGCAGTGATCTCCCGTTACGCCTATGCGATCGAATACGACTTTCTTCCCCCCGAACAACTGGAACGATCCCTCAGACAGAAAAAATGGGATAACCTCTTCACGGCCGGACAGATAAATGGTACGAGCGGTTACGAAGAGGCCGCCGGACAGGGGTTGATTGCCGGGGCAAACGCCGCCCGCTGTGCCGCCGGAAAATCTCTCTTTGAACCCGGCCGTGACAGCAGTTATATCGGCGTGATGATCGATGACCTTTGCACCAAAGAGATTGTTGAACCTTACCGTCTCTTTACCAGCCGTGCCGAATACCGCTTGCATCTGCGGCAGGATAACGCCGATCTGCGTCTCTGCGAAACAGCACACTCTCTCGGACTTCTGCCGGAAAATAAATATCAGGAATTTTCCGTTTACAAAGAACAACTTGACTCCATGCTGGAATATTGCAGAACGGAAAAGTTCAAAGGCAAACAACTGCTTACACTTCTCAAAGACGTGGACCCTGATACCCCGTGGAACGGCGTTGAAAGCACTCCCCTGCCCTGCCCGGCTGGACGTTTTGCAGAACTCGCCGTTGACCGTCAGGGACGCCGTGTATGGAACGAACTTCTCATCGAAGCCAAATACGACGGTTATCTTCAGCGGGAAAGTGCAGAGATCAGCCGTCTGCATAAACTTGAAGATGTCATCATTCCGGAAACCCTTGATTATGAAGCGATCAGCGGTTTGAGCAATGAGTCCCGCATGAAACTTATCAAAGTCCGTCCTTCCACTCTCGGACAGGCGGGGCGCATCGACGGCGTGACTCCTGCTGATATTGCCCTGCTGCAAGTCAATATCATGCGTTTGAGGGAGGACAAAACGCAATGATGTCCTCAATGGCGTGGCGAAAACTGAAAAAAAGCCGGACGGCAATGATTTCGCTGTCCATTGTTCTGGCTTACCTTTTTATCGGGATCGGCTGTGAGGTCTACACTGTTTTTTGTGAAGCACACAACATTACTCCATTGTTTGCCCTGACCGATGAAACAAATTGCTATGCGCCCCCCTCCCCCGCGCACTGGTGCGGCACGGATTATCAGGGGCGGGATGTACTTGCCCGCGCAGTTGCGGGGATCGCCTCTGCGCTGAAAGTCGGTTTCGTTGCGTCTGTCATTGCTTCTGTCATCGGAGTTTGTCTCGGAGCGTTTGCCGGATATTTCGGCGGCAGAACGGATGACTGGGTGGTGTGGCTTTACAGCACTTTTGCCGCCATGCCGACGGCGTTGTTCATTCTGGCATTCGCACTGCTTTTCTCGCGGAACTTTCTTGCTCCGGAACTGCTTCTGGTGGTTCGCGGAGCAGGGAAACTGCTTCATGCCGATCCCGGAGCGTTAGCGGTTTATCTTGCGATCGGTCTGACCGGCTGGATCACCCTTTGCCGCGTGGTGCGCGGAGAAACCATGCGCTTGAAAAATATGGGTTACATCCAGGCGGCAAAGGTGGCGGGTGTGGGTGACGTGACTATAATTTTCCGCCACATTCTGCCCAACGTTTTTCATTTGGTCATAATTTATTTCACGTTATCTTTTGCCAGTGCGATCATGCTTGAAGTGATTGTCAGTTACCTTGGTTTCGGGGTGCAATCCACGCCCAGTTGGGGCTTGATGATTTCAGACGGTCAGGAGCGGCTCTGGCGCGGTGTCTGGTGGGAACTTGCCACTGCAACGGGATTTCTTTTCGTTCTGGTACTGGCGTTGAATTTGCTGGGAGATGCACTCCGCGATGCACTTGATCCGCGGAGCGCAAAGTGAATTCACTGCCCCGTAAAATCTGATTTTCTGATGCCTTTTATTATTGAACTTTACAATAATAAAACGTTGAAATCTGTCCTGCTTCTGTCATAGTTAAACCTGTCATATTCCACATGGATTTCATTGACATTTCACTTTTTCTGTCGTATAATATATACAGACAGCAATGTATGCTGCACAGAAAATCCATAACCGTCAGAAGGGGAACCATGATTGAACAACTTTATGTAGACCTCAATCTCCGTCCGGATTTGGAGATTATCGCCAACGACGGAGATTTCGACTGGGTCATTGTTTCGCAGACCTTACAGGAAATGCGCCGTTCGGATGTAATTTTACAGCGTATCGTGCGTGTCGGCAAACGTGCCGCTGTCAGTTTCATCAACTTCGGTCATATCGCCTGCCGTCTGCAATTGCTTGCGACCGGAAGAATCTGCTCCCCAACCTCTTTGCGGTGGGATGCGTATTCGTTATTGAGAAAAAAAAGCAGAGTAATTTCTGCATCTTTTCTCTTGCGGAAATATTCTTTAGGACAAACAAAATAAAATAAGGATCCCACCTCATGACTACTCCGCTTGATAATTGCACTTCCTCTGAACGTTCTGCTGTCCTTGAGAAACTGGAAATCAGTTATCTCCGGATCGATGTACCCCGTTATTTTTCAGATGGGGCGTGGAATTGGCGTTATCAGTGCATGATTGCCATTACATCCGGCGGTCATACGGGATGGGGAGAATTGACTTATGTCCGACCGGAAGAAGAGCGTTTCGATCTCGCTGCGATAGCCAGGCGTTTCAAAAACAAGACCATTGCAGAAGCGTTGGAACTCTGCCGCTGTATGCGGGGAACTGTGGAAGATGCCGTGCCGGAGACCTTTGAAATCGCCCTCTGGGATCTTTCGGCACGGCTTGCAGGGAAAAACATTCTCGATTTTTTCGGACTGAAAAAATTTGACCGCATTCCATGCTTGGAAACAATTTTGCTGAATGACCCCGCAAAAGCCGCAGAAAATGCCCGTCTGCTTGCCCGGAACTACCTGAAAATAAAACTGTTCGGTGATCTTGCAAGTGATTTGGAAATAGTCCGGGCAGTACGGAAAGTCATTCCCAGAAACTGTTTTTTGACCTCCGATGTCAATTTGGGTTATTTGAAAAGTGAAACAGAACGTTCTCTGTCCTCCCAACAACGTCTGGATATTATTACGGACTATATGCGTCAACTTCGCACTGCCGGTCTCAATGCGTGTGAAGATCCGGCTCATTTCAATTTTGAAGAACTTGAAAAACTGCAAAATGCTCTCCCCGGATTTCCCATCATTCCGGATGAACCGATGCGCCCCGGTTACCGGCTTTGCGAGTATTTCCGTGCCGTACCCGGAGCGATCTATAATTTGCATCCCCATGCAATGGGTTCTATTCTTTCTGCGCTGAAACTGGCAGAAATGATAAAACAGGGGGAAGCCAATGTAATGATCGGCGACAACTCCCTTGTCGGCATCGGTTGTACCCAGTGGCAACTGCTTGCCGGAGGCTGTGGTGCGATTTGGTGTGAAGCCGTTGAAAAAACGCTGGAACGTTCTGATGAATTTGCCGCCTGCATTCAGGCTTCTCCGATGAAAAAAGCCGATGACGGTTTCAGTTATTACACCGGAAATTCCGTTCCCGGATTTGGAATTTTGCTCGATCAGGACAAATTGAAAGCACTTTCTGAAAAACACATTACTGCTTGATTTTCAATCCTTTTCGTTTAACATCATACCTCATTTGTCCTATTTCTGTCATAATTAACCCCGCTATATTCCATACAAATCCCATTGACATTTTATCTTTTCTGAATATAGTAATAGGAAGACAGCAAAATGATGCTGTAATAAAAAACATAACAGCAGAAAGGATTCTTCAAATGAAACAAAAATTCACTCTTATCGAACTTTTGGTAGTCATTGCAATAATTGCAATTCTTGCCGCCATGCTTCTGCCTGCTTTGAATAAAGCACGGAATAGTGCAAAACGTTCAAATTGTCTCTCAAACCTGAAACAACTGGGTAACGGCGTTGCTTTTTATATCAATGACTATGAAAATTATCTGTTGCCGGGAAATGCGTCCCATGGCTTCTGGATGTCAAATGACAGCGGAGTATTGCAATACCTGGGCTACTTGGCACACTGTAATTATATCAACGATGTAAATATGTACCTCTGTCCCGGAACAGTTCCGGGGGTATATCTGCGGGATGCTAAGAAACTTTATAAAGCCCGTGATTGGAAAAAACAGACTCATACAAATACTAAATGTTTCGTAACTTATACAGTACGTTTTATGTCCAACAGTCCACGCAAATTGGAAAAATGGCTTAAAGCAGATTACGGTAATCCCGGTCGGGATAATTTAAGTTATATTGCCTGTCTTATCATGGATCGGGATAATCCGGGATCTGGATATCATTCAAACCCTCACAATTCAGAAGGAGCCAACATATCCCGTTTGGATGGTTCCGCTGTATGGTATAACAAATTTTATTCTCAAAAAAATTGTGATTATGATGGCAGCCGCTATCATTTCTTCCGGGGAGCAGATCGTGATCTTTGAGGGAATAAAGATGAAGTCCGCAATTATAACTTTTCTTCTTATCTGTGCCGCTCTTTTGACGGGCGCGGAAACCAAACTTACGCTCACGGGGATTGGAAAACATCATCTGAAAAAATTTTCGGAATTGAAAGGAGTATCGCCTCACCGTGTTTATGGCGATGTACTCATCGGTTGCACTGATGATAATCAGGCAATCTTCCCCATTCCGTTGAAAAGCACGGAAAATCTTACCGGACTTATTGTCGAGACAGAAATCCAAACTGCCGTTCCCTACGGTCCCCGTTTGGAGGTCTCTCTGAAACTTGCAAACGGCAAAGAAATACCACTCCATATCCAGCGCGGTTCTGCCGCTCATAAATTCACATGGCAGAAAACGGAACTGCGGAAATTAGATACACCCGGAGCTGAATTGATTTTCCGTTTCAGGGATATCTGGTTCAACGCAAACCGGGAATCAAACTTTTCTTTCCGCAGTCTGAAACTGACGCTTTTCACAAAAACCGTGGAACGTCCCCCGGTTACATTTGACAAAAACCTTAATGTTTTTACAACACAGCAGGATGCTGTTTTCAACCTCAATATCTCCGGAGACTGTTTTCTGACCAATACCACCGGAAGCATTCAGAAAAAACTGTCTCCCGTAACTTCCCGAAAAGTGAATGCCGGGAAACTTCCGCAAGGCTTCTACCGGGTCTGGTCCGGCAAGCAGGAAATCGCCCGCTTTGCCGTTGTCACTCCCGGTTTGCAGCGATCCGCAGTAAAATCTGTTGCACAGGCAGACTTCGGCAGAAAAGGTCACTGGACAACCGCTATGACCGCACGCTGCAGTGAACTTGCTCAACTTGCCGGTGTCAATTATGTGCGGGAACGTTACGGCTGGGGCTGGGCAAGCACAGAGCCGCAAAAAGGTAAATTCAACCTCGATGAACTCAAGGGCTGGCTGAAAACCGAACAGCAATACGGCTTGAAAGTTATTATGCATTTTATGGGATTGCCGCGTTGGGCAAAACAACCCGGCGATTCCGGCTATGGAGATTTGCGTGAAACGTATCATTCCGCAAAAGAACACGCCCGCCGTTTGAATGGTCTGGTGACAGACTGGGAATATTGGAATGAACCTGATTCATGGCCTTTCGGCAGAGGTCCGGCCCACAATGCTGCTGCTGGACAAAAAGCCATGTTTCTCGGTATCCGGGCAGAAAACCCTGCCGTACATGTGGCTTCTGCCCCGCCCTCCAATATCCATATCGGCTACGCCTTTATGGAAGATATGCTCGAAAACGGATTTGCAGACTGGTTCGACAGTTACAATTCCCACATCTACCACCTTCCCGAAGAATATGAGGCAGCTTACAAACGCCATTTTGCTCTTCAGAAAAAATATAACTTTTTCAACCGTCTCAAATTCATTACCGAAGGAGGTGCCGAAAACAGCAAGCATGATGCAAAAAAATATCCGCCCCCATGGGACAAAGAGGCATCCGTCCCCCGTATCCCAATGAATACTGCCGCTTGTGATGTCCATTCATGGGAGATGCGGCAACAGGTCTCTGGAGCGTTGCTCCGCAACTGGGTCAAGTCGGCTCAATACCGTTGGGACCGTTATTACACATTCTGTTTTGCCTACTACAATGAAGCGGGCGGAAACCGTATCTGGGGCATGCTTGCTCCCGGATTTACCGCTACTCACTCCTACGCAACTCTCGCGGCCTACAACTGGCTTATCGGCAGTATGGAATACAAAGGGAAAATCACAAATCTTCCCCGGGAAATCGAAGGTCACCTTTTCAGTGACGGCAGAATATTCCGGAGCGTATGCTGGAGTCTCAAAGGAGCAGTATTGAAACTCTCCGCAGCAGATAAAGTATTTGCCGCCTCCGGCGACACCATTCCTCATACCGGAAAAGTCAAATTGAGCAGTATTCCTGTTTTTGTAGAGCATGCGGCTCCGCCGGCTGCCCAACGCAATAAAGCCCTCTTTGCCGTTGTGCCGCAAAAGGTCGAACAACACAAAAATTCCCCCATTGTTCTGGATTTTGTCCGGGATGAATCCAAAGGAAAATACCGGGTAAACACCAATCGCCGTCATGTATTGACCTCCCCGGGTGAAATAATAAAAGGCAAACTCTTTATTTACAATTTCAGTGATACCGTCAAACGTCAGACGATCCAACCGCTGACGGCCTCAGGCTGGCAATGTCCCGCCGCATTCACGGTGGAAATTCCGCCTTGGAGCCGGATTGAAAAAACAATACAGTTCACAGCTCCCAGTGAATTCTACTCTGGAGTAAAACGGGTGGGCTTCAGCACTGACCATGGCAAAAGCAAAACACTCGCAGCCTTTGTTTGTGCGCCGGAACTCAATATCGTGAAACGTACAGCCATTTCCGGCATTACTCTTCAAGGCGGTTCCGGTACAGATGCTGTAATTGAAAATGGTATGCTTAAAATCAATTTCGGCGGCAAATCTCCCTATGCGGCAATCAAAGCCCCCCTCCCCGCAAAAGCCGATACCCGGGGAGATGGAATCCTGTTCACTCTTTCCAAGCCGGACAGAAAAAGCGGACAGGCCGGATATATCGATGTGGTTATCCACAATACCGATGGAACTGCCAGCAGACTTTCTCCTAACATTTTCCCCGTTTTTCTTGACGGAGTACAAAAGGAGTGTCATGTCATCAGTTACAAGCAACTTCAACCGCCGACCTCACCAGAAAAAGCACACTCCGTAACGATCACACTCAGTTCTTTCGGTCCGGCAAAAGTCCAAAATCGTCTGGAAGAATTTTCAATATGGGAAGCAAAAAACAGACATCCCCATTTATAAATCAAAGCAGATCACAATAAATTTACCGCAATTATGAAAAGACGAATTGACATATCCAAGCAGAAAATTCTTCAAAATATAGTTTCCGGAGGAACCGGAGGAGCGTCCTTTCTTCCGTCGATCCGGGAATTGGAGGTCATCACCGGATGCTGTCGGCAAACGGTACACAATGCCTTATTGGAACTGAAAGCCGCTGGAGTTCTGGAATCCCTTCCGCGCCGGGGATATCGGGTCCTGAATGCACAGTTGGCAAGAAACCTTCAACGGCCTCTCGAAGAAATGCAAATTGCTTTCGTTCTGCCGCACTGGATCCAGCACGGAGCGGCATCGCCGCTCTTCCGGGATATTCTGATCGGGGCAGAAGAGGCACTTATCTCCAACGGCGGCAATCTGGTCTACATGACTTTGCCGTGGAGCGCGAACGAAAAAAAATTTGATCTTACCAAACTGAATTTCAAATCCCGGAAAATCTCCGGTGCAATGCTGGTCGGCCCCACGCCGGACTTTGTGGCAGAACAGTTTATTGCCAAAAGCGGCGTGCCGACAGTGCTTGTGGATAACATAACCGATCTTGTCGGAACAACCTGTGTCAGTCAGGATAATCTGGGCGGAGCCGCCCGGGCAGTGCGTTATCTGGTGGAAAACGGGCATCGCCGTATCGGTATGATTTCCGTCAATCCCCGGAAAATGCGTTTGAACGAACGCTTTGCCGGTTTTTATGCAGAAATGCACAAAAAAGGATTACTTACTGAAATTGCCTTCGTGGAAGAGGTCAATTGGGATGATGACACAATTGAAGGCGGAGAAAAAGCCGCACATGCTCTGCTTCAAAAGGGGCTGAACGGGGCAACGGCAATTCTTGCCCTCAATGACAATATGGCATTCGGAGCGATGCGTGAATTTCAAAAACACGGGGTATCCATTCCGGATGACCTTTCTATTATTGCCATTGGCAATGATCCGGTAATAGCCAGTCTCTGCAAGCCCCGCCTGACAACCCTGAGTGTGAATTGTCAGGAAATGGGGCAAGCCGGTCTGAATGCGCTGTTGGATATCATACGTTACCCATCTTCGGTTGCGCGGACTCTTCTTTTGAGCCTGACTCTCAACGAAAAGCAATCTGTCCGCAATCTCAACAGCAGATAATTCATTGCTTCTGTACAAAATAAGACCGTGCCGTACGCCGGAAAAAAGTACAGGGGTTTATCGTAGGGTTGAGGGGACAGTATAGCGGAAGACTCCGGTAAAATCAGTCAAGTTTTTATATTTTACCGTTTTGTTGCCTGCGTTTTTCCGGAATGATCCCGATAGTAGGTAGTGTCGCCGACCTTCCGTTTGGTACTGACCAGACGCCCGGAACCGTCCCGGTAATAGGTGGTTCCGCCGACCTGATTTTTGGTGCGAACCGTTTTTTCTGAACGGTCACGGTAGATGGTTGCTTTGCCGACCTTGTGTTCGGTCGTGACAAGGCGGCCGCTTCCGTCCCGGTGGACAACGGTATTGCCTACCTTTGTTTTGGTGCGGACAATGCGTCCGCCCGCATCCCGCACAACGACCCGGTTTCCCTGAGTGGTTTCTGTGCCGATCAACCGTCCGGAACCATCCCGCACATAGACCGGAGCTGCCGCAAGCGCAATGCAACTCCCCGCAAGAAAGAAAATCAACCGATACCGCATAATAACCACCTTTCTGTTTTCAATATTTAATATAACACAGCATTGGTGATTTTCAATGATATTATTGAAGATTTTTCAGAATGGAGAAAAAGTAAAGCGGTCCGGAACTCCAGGCGTGACAGTCACTGCGGCTGTCAAGGGTGGGCCACTCGGGGAATGTGGTAAAGCCGTATTCCAGAATATTTTCCCATTTTTTCAGGATTTTCCGAAATCCGGCGATGTTTTTTTTGCGCCGCATAAGTTCCAGAAGATAGAAAGAAAAATAAAGCGTACACTGTGAAAGTTCTTTATTATTCAAAATGCTGTCGATCAAATCATTATGGTATTCAGCCGGTGCAATATCACTCAAAACCGCCCAGCAGTTGGTGTGCTGACTGAACCATTTTTCACCGGGGACATCGGTATAA
This sequence comes from Lentisphaeria bacterium, assembly GCA_017466125.1. Taxonomy (GTDB): domain Bacteria; phylum Verrucomicrobiota; class Lentisphaeria; order Victivallales; family Victivallaceae; genus Victivallis. The sequence continues at coordinate 10,811 of JAFTUS010000219.1, forward strand.
AGTTTCTGTTCCCGGTCATAACAGAGCATATTGACCGCAGATTTGCTCTTTTCATAACGCAAAAGATATTCTGCCGGATCTCTGTTGATCTTTTTTGCCAATTCAGCAGTAATACGGCAGGTTTCGGCGTAGATCATATTGAGCAGTGTTTCCGCTCGGTTGGTGTTGCGGCAGCTTTTGCCGTACGGCCATTCCGGAACCCAGTCAGAGAAATTCCAGAAACCGATACTGCCGATCAAACCGTTCTCCTCCCGCCGGTCTTCAAAATAATCCAGCACATCCCGGATGCCTCTCCAATGTTCCCGGATAACATCTGTATCTCCGAAGAAGCGGTTATAATCGTCGATCATCATGATCCAGTATAAACTGAAGCCCGGAATTACCTGACGGAAGTTGGAGGGATAACGGGACATCGTCAGCCCCGATGCGATACGGGAGTTGTCAAACTGACGGATCGCCTGTCGCCCCAATCTCCCCTCACCTGCGGCGGCGTAAGAGATCAAAGCCTGAATACGGGTGTCGCCAATGTACTGCATCTGTTCCCAGTAGGGGCAATCCTCATAATGTTCATGGGCGCAGCAGCGTGCCGTGTGCCACGAAACATCAAAGATTTTCTGAATGACCGGGTCATCAGAGTGAAACGTTGTTTTCAGTTTCAGCGGGAACGCCAGAAAGTCAAAAGAAAGTGAAGTTATTTCCAGTTTTCTTTCTGTTTCGATTTCCAGTTCAACAAAACGGCCGGAACGGAACCAGAAAGGCTGAAAGGTACAAACACCTCCCTCCCCCGGCAAAACGATGCGGTCCGCATAACCATATTGACCGACAACGCCTTCCGGCATGGGGTGACGGGTTTTGCTGCCATCGGCAAGGCGCAGATTTTCAGCATACGCCATGCGGATCGAACACATCCCGCCGGAGCGCAGCTGCAAGGTCGGCAAATGAGTGTAGTATCTGCCCAGATCCAGCAGAATGGAGTATTTGCCGGGAGTGACCGAACCGCATAATATGCCATCGTTCACACGGACTATTTCTGCGTTGCTCCGGAGAACAGCAAGAGTGCCAATAAATTCAGAACTCATCTGCGGCAGTTCATCTTCAATCAATTTCCAGCGGCTGACGGGATCGATGTTGCCGCCTTGCAGAACGCCGCCGCATAAAAGTTCCGGTATTTTCCAGGCGGTATCATCGTACTGAAGTTCTTTCCAGTCTGCAAAAGAGCGGTCGAACGTCATCTCCTCCATCTGGGCAATCGGAGTGACGCCGACGCGCCCCGCCTCATTCCATTTCAACTGGCGGCGCGATGTATCGATGGCACACTTCCAATCTCCCGGCGTGGAGAGGTTTACGCCGCCGCACTCTCCGGCGGCAAAAAAGGCGTGTGAATAGTGGATCTCGCCCCATGCACATTGCAGACCGTCGTTGAAGTTTATCACTTCTGCGGCAAGCAGATGTTCTCCGGGGGGAAGGTTCTCCTGAAATATCTCATAACAGTAGTGTTCCAAATCGTTTCTGCGCGGCCCCCGTCCCAGAAACGTTCCGTCAAGATAGAGATTATAGCGGCTGTCGGCACTGACGGCAATTTTCATGACGGCACTTTCTGTCAGCGTAAATTTCCGCCGGAAAAGAGAATATTCTGCTGTTTCTGCGGTACGGCACCAAAAGGACTTTTCTATCATATCTTCCATATACCAAAACTCCCGAAATCTTAAAGCGATATTCTAATATATCATAAAAATCCATCGAAAAAACTTGAAAAAATAACAAAAAGCAGTATAATATAGCAAAACATGGAGTTTTTTGTATGATTGAAATATTTTCGCCCAATACCAAACTTGACGATATCGTTTACGATGTCACCCACTTCAATTTAACAGATGATGTCAGCAACCATCAGCATGATTGTATTGAAATGGTTTTTATCGTTTCCGGCAATGCGGTACAGGTTCTCAACGGAAAAAGACAAAAGGTGTATAAAGGCTGTGCAACGATCATCCATCCCGGCAGCAGTCATGGATTTACGGAGGTTCACGAATTGGAGTTGTACAACGTCTCCTGTGTGCCGGATATGCTGGAACGCCTCGGCGTATCGCTGGCATTTTTCCGCAACAAAAGAGATTTCTTTTTCGGTAAAAATCTCTGTTCTTCACTGTATTTCAACGGGATAAACTGCTATGACCTTATCAATCTGCTTGCAGCGATGCACGAAACCTATTGGAATGAGAAAAAAAACGAAAAGCGTCATTCACAATTACGCTCCTTTTTCGGAATTCTGCTTGTGTTTCTTTTTCAGGCATACCGGATGCCCGCTGAAAACAGAACGATGTCTCCTGTGGACATTGCCCGTTATCTTGAACTTCACTTCAAGGAAAAAATAACTCTTGCTGATATTGCAGAAAAAGCCGGAGTGTCCGTAAGCCTGATCCTGTTGCGTTTCCGGGAGCAGTTCGGCACATCTCCCATGAAATACCTGGCGGAATACCGCTTGAAATACGCCGCCGAACTGCTTGGTAATACTTCATTATCGGTCAAAAACATCGCAGATGAGTGCGGTTTCCCGGACAGTAACTACTTTATAAAATGCTATAAAGATTACTTTGGTATCTCTCCCGCCCGTCAAAGGCGCGATATAAATCAAAAAATGTGATTTTTCTGCATTTTATCTCTTCTGAAATGCTTGAAAAAAGATAAAAACAGTGGTATATTTAAGGAATAACCTTTACCACATTAAGGAGATTTTGGAAAATGGCTATCTACAATTTTGCAGCAGGTCCGGCAATGTTGCCGAAGGACGTCATGAAACGCGCAGAAGCGGAATTCACCGATTACAAGAATTGCGGCAGCGGTATCATGGAACTTTCACACCGCGGCAAACTGTTCCAGCCGGTCATCGACCGTGCCGAAGCAAACGTCCGCGAACTCCTGAATATCTCTGACGACTACGCCGTGATTTTTGTTCAGGGCGGTGCGTCTCTGCAGTTCTCCATGCTGGCGATGAACCTTCTCAACGGCGGTACTGCCGACTACATCGATACCGGTGTCTGGAGCAACAAGGCTGCCAAAGAAGCCCAGATGTTCGGCACAGTCAACGTTGCCGCCTCCAGCAAAGAAACCAAATACGATCATATCCCCGCTGCCTCCGAATGGAAACTTACTCCCGGCGCAGCTTATATGCACATCACCAGCAACAACACCGTTGCCGGTACTCAGTATCAGACTCTGCCGACTCCCGTCGCCGGAGTTCCCTTGATCGCCGATATGTCCAGCGATATCATGTCCCGTATGTTCAATGTCAATGACTTCGGCATGATCTACGCCGGTGCCCAGAAGAACCTCGGCCCCAGCGGTGTGGCTCTGGTCATCATCCGCAAAGATCTGGTCGAACGTACCGATAACAGCAAAGTCCCGACCATGCTCCGTTACAGCACCTACGTTGAAAACGGCTCCATGTTCAATACTCCCCCGACCTTTGCAATCTACATGCTGGCTCTCGTTACCGATTGGTTCAAGGAACAGGGCGGCATCCCGGCTCTCGAAGCCAGAAACAACGCCAAAGCCGCTTATCTCTACGACTTCCTGAACGGTTCTGACTTCTACAAGAGCCCCGTTGCTCCTGCTGACCGTTCCCGCATGAACGTGGTCTTCCGTACTCCCAGCGAAGAACTGGATGCCAAGTTCGTTGCCGAAGCCAAAGAAAACGGCCTGACCGATCTCAAGGGACACCGTCTGGTCGGCGGATGCCGCGCCAGTATCTACAACGCCATGCCCATGGAAGGCGTTCAGGCTCTGGTCGAGTTCATGAAGAAATTTGAACTTGCCAACAAGTAAGTTCTGTTGTTATAAAAGCCGGAAACTGAAAAGTGACCGGCTTTTTTAATTATCCGGAGAATTTTATGCCCTGGTATCTCATTGTTGTCTATCTTGCTGCCGGAATTGCGCTGCTCTATTATGGTGCGGAATGGCTGGTCAAAGGCGGCGTCTGCATTGCAGAACGTTCCGGAATACCGCCGCTTATCATCGGTCTCACGTTGGTTTCGTTTGCGACCAGCGCACCGGAACTGGTGGTCAGCATCAAAGCCGCTTATTCCGGAAACGGAGATATTTCAGTCGGCAATGTAGTGGGCTCCAATATCTGCAACATCGGACTGATCCTCGGATTGTCGGCTCTGCTGACGCCGCTGGCTATTCAGAAACAACTGCTCAAGGTGGATGTGCCGCTTCTGATTGCACTCTCGCTGATTTTCGCCGGGATCGGCTGGTACTGCAGCGGCTTCAACCGTCTCTCCGGACTTCTGTTCACTCTGCTGCTTGCGGGCTATATCTTCTGGAACATTTACTCTGCCCGGAAGTCCGGCGAAAAAGGGGAACGTTCCGGAGATACCCTCTCCATCCCCGCCGCCTTTGCTCTGGTCATTATCGGCCTTTCCGCTCTGGTCGGCGGCGGACATCTGCTGGTGGAGGGCGGCGTTGCCACCGGAAAGGCTCTCGGCATCCGCGAAGCGGTGATCGGTCTGACCATCGTTGCGATCGGCACCAGTCTGCCGGAACTTGCCACCAGCATCGTTGCGGCGTTGCGCAAGGAAGCGGATATCGCGATCGGCAATGTGGTGGGCTCCAATATCTTCAATATTCTTGCCATCATGGGCATCGCGCCGCTGCTGAAGCCCCTCCGTTCCCAGAGTATCAATATCTGGGATTGGGCGATGATGCTGCTTCTGACCGTACTGCTTTATCCGATCATGAAAAGCGATAAAAAAATCAGTCGGAAATCCGGGTTGCTGCTGGTGGTGCTTTTTATCGTTTACATGGTCTGGATCGTATATTCTGCAAAATAATCTCAAATTCGTTTTGACTTTTCAGAAAACGGCGTTATAGTATACTTTGTAATTCTATTTAACAAAGGTAAATCAAATGACATCGACCGACAAATTATTGCAGATGCTTCTGCGCACAGGGCCGCTTTCGCGTGCGGCTCTTGCCAAGTGTTTGCATTTGAGCCGACCTGCGATCTCCTCACAGGTGGAACGGCTGGTCGAGGACGGTGTTATTCTTGAGCGCGGCTGTGGCAGTTCCACCGGCGGAAAACCGCCGATCATTCTTGCACTGAACCCCCGGAACTTTTGCGCGGTCGGTCTGGATATCGGCCACAGCAGCAAACTCCGCGGCGTATTGTGCAACAGTGCCGGAGAAATGCTTTTTCAGGCGGAAGTTCAACACGGAAACACCTTTGAAAGCATCCTCGACGGCTGCCGTGAACTGGTGCGGCAACTGCGGCAGAAAGTCGATCTGCCGCTGTGCGGTATCGGGATAGCCGTTGCCGGTCAGGTGGATCACCGGCTCAACGAAGTTGTCTACTGTGCCAACTTTCCGGTGCGCGGCAAAAATCTTTCCGGTTTGATCGGCAGTTCCTTCAACTGCCCGGTTTCTCTGGAAAACCGTGCCCGTGCCGCCGCCAAGTGGGAGTATTATCTCGGTGCCGCCCGGAAGACGGAAGACTTTCTTTTTCTTTCGGCAGAACGCGGTTTCGGAACGGCATGGTACAACAATGGAAAACTTTTCATCGGGCGCGCCGGTGTGGCGGGTGAGATCCACGATCTTCAAGTTCCTGCCCCCGGCGGAAACGGAATGCTGCCCATCGAAACGGCGTTGAGTGAAACGTTTCTTCAAACACTGGAAAACCCCAACGGTTATTTGCTTGAAACGGTACAGTATGCCGTCCGTCTGCTGGTGAATTTTCTCGATCCCGAACTGGTTGTTTTCGGTGGAAAACTGCGGGATCTCGGGGTGGATTTCATGGAAAACATCAGCGAAAACATGGCACTCGATCCGCCCCGTGTTCTTACGTTCAAACTCTCTCAAAGCGGCCGTATCGGTGCTGCGCTGGGAGCAGCTTTGGGTATCGTTATTCAAAATTGGACTCAATTTACAAAAGAGGTAACAAATGAAAGTTGATTTGACCGGAAAAGTTGCCGTCGTCACCGGCGGCGGCGGAATTCTGTGCAGTGTAATGGCAAAGTCACTCGCCGCAAGCGGGGCGAAGGTTGCCATTCTCGATCTGAAAGAAGAGGCGGCAGTCAAGGTCGCCGATGAAATCAAAGCCGCCGGAGGTGAAGCCGTCGGTATCGCCGCGAACGTGCTGGAGATCGCCAGTTTGCAGCAGGCGGCAGAAAAAGTTTCTGCACTCTACGGCCCCTGTGATATTCTCGTAAACGGTGCGGGCGGCAACAATCCCCGCGGCACCACCAGCAAAGAGTATCTTTTCAAAGAAGATCTTGCCGGAAAAGTCGAAGGTGTCACCACCTTTTTTGATCTCGATCCCGCCGGAGTCGGTTTTGTTTTCAATCTGAACTTCCTCGGAACTCTGCTGACCTGCCAGGCATTCTGCCGGGATATGGCGGAACGGGGAAATGGTACGGTCATCAATATTTCCAGTATGAACGCTTTCACGCCGCTCACCAAGATCCCCGCATACAGCGGTGCAAAGGCGGCGATCAGCAAATTTACCCAGTGGCTGGCGGTGCATTTCTCCAAGGTCGGTGTCCGGGTCAATGCGATCGCTCCCGGTTTCTTCCTGACCGAACAGAACCGTACATTGCTCACCAATGCCGACGGTTCTCTCACGCCCCGCGGCAATACGATTTTGAGTCATACTCCCATGGGCCGTTTCGGTACGCCCGATGACCTTACCGGCGCACTGCTTTTCCTGTGCGATGACTCAGCAAGTTTCATCAACGGCGTAGTCCTGCCTGTGGACGGAGCCTTCTCTGCATTTTCGGGGGTGTAATATGAATATGGAACAAACTTTCCGCTGGTACGGCCCGAAAGATCCGGTCTCTCTGGAATTTGTCCGCCAGACCGGTGCGACCGGGGTCGTTTCTTCTCTGCACCACATCCCTTACGGTGAAGTGTGGACGGTCGAAGAAATCAAAAAACACCAGAAACTCATCGAAGATGCCGGTTTGACCTGGAGCGTGGTCGAAAGTCTTCCCGTTCACGAAGATATCAAAACCGCCAGCGGCCGTTATCTCGAATACATTGAAAACTACAAAATCAGTTTGCGCAACCTCGGTGAATGCGGCATCCATGTCATCACCTACAACTTTATGCCGGTGCTGGACTGGATCCGCACGGATCTGCGTTACAAACTGCCCGACGGCTCTGAAGCACTCTATTTCAATCAGGCGCAGTTCGCCGCCTTTGAGGTATTCATCCTTCAGCGCAAAGGTGCGGAAAAAGATTATACTCCGGAAAAACTCGCGGAGGCAAAAGCCTTTTATGACAGCATGGATGAAGAAGCGCGTCAGCGTTTCACTTCCGGCTTGATCGACAATTTCCCGGGGTTCAAGGGCGTCACGCTCGAAGATGTCCGGGCGATGCTGAAAAAGTATGAACACCTGACCCGTGAAAATCTGGAAGCCAATTTGAAATACTTCCTGTCCGAAGTCTGCCCGGTCGCGGAAGAAGCCGGTTGTATCATGGTGATCCACCCCGACGACCCGCCCTACTCCATTCTCGGACTGCCCCGTATTTTCAGCGACATCAACGACGTGAAGAAACTGCTGGCGATGGTGGACTCTCCTGCGAACGGTATCTGCTTCTGCTCCGGCAGTTTCAGCGGCAGACTGGATAACAACATTGTGGAAATGTTCAAAGCATGTGCGGATCGTGTCGGTTTCGTCCACCTCCGCAGCACGCAGCACGACAACAACGGCAACTTCTTTGAAGCAAACCATTTGGAGGGTGTTGTCGATATGTATGAACTGGTCAAGGCGATCATCGAAGAACAGATCCGCCGCAAAAAAGCGGGACGCAAGGATTGGCGTCTGCCTTTCCGGCCCGATCACGGTCATACCATGCTGGACGACCTTGCCAAGCCCCCCTGCCCCAATCCGGGTTATACTGCCATCGGCCGCTTGAAAGGTCTGGCGGAGATCCGCGGTCTGGAATTCGGCATCCTGAAATCAATGGGGCTGAAATAACACTTCCGGAACTGAAAAAGCTGCTGCAATACGATTTTGCAGCAGTTTTTTTATCACTTCTTACTGAACGGTTTCCTTCAACTTTCTGCTCAACCGTACAGAGCAGAATTCCGGACCGCACATGGTGCAGTATTCACTGTTGCTGCAATCCGTTTTTCCGGAGGCGGCAAGTGCCTCTTGACGGTATTTTACAGCACGTTCCGGTTCAAGCGCAAGCGCAAACTGTTTTTCCCAATCAAAGACGGCACGGGCATCGCTGATGGCGTCATCACGGTCACGGGCATGAGGGCGGTGCAGACCGATGTCCGCCGCATGAGCCGCGATTTTGAATGCAGTCATTCCTCTTGCCACATCATCCTTTTCCGGCAGACCGAGATGTTCTTTGGGCGTTACATAACAGAGCATCGCCGCTCCGTAAAATGCCCCCAGCATCCCGCCCATGGCGGCAGTGAGATGATCGTAACCGGGAGCGCAGTCAATGACCACCGGCCCGAGAATGTAAAACGGAGCATCGCCGCAAAGTTCCCGTTCTTTGAGCATATTCATTTCGATTTGATCCAGCGGAACATGCCCCGGCCCTTCCACCATGGACTGCACCCCTGCGGCACGGCAGCGGCGAACCAGTTCACCCAGCGTATTTAATTCAGCAAATTGTGCATCATCCGAAGCATCCGCCAGACAACCGGGGCGCAGTCCGTCCCCCAGTGACAACGTAACATCATATTCCAGACAGATTTGCAGAATATCATCAAAATATTCGTAGAACGGATTTTCTTTTTCAAACTTGTTCATCCATGCGGCGAGCAATGCCCCGCCTCTGCTGACGATGCCCAGTTTCCGCTTCAATGCCAACGGCACATAACGGCGCAGAAGTCCGGCATGGATGGTCATGTAATCAACGCCCTGTTCCGCCTGTTCGCGGATCACTTGCAAGATCCGTTCCCCCGAAATACCGTCGCTGCCGTAACGGGCAACGATTTCATAAACCGGAACTGTCCCCAGCGGAACTTGCGCCCGTTCAAGCAATGCTCTGCGGATTTGTGCGACATTTCCTCCGGTGGAGAGATCCATAACGGTATCGGCACCGTATTTGACGGCGACTTCCAGTTTTTCGTACTCATTGCCGGGACAACTTGCCTGTGTACTGTTGCCGATGTTCGCATTGACTTTGGTACGTAATTTTCTGCCGATGCCGCACGGTACAAGAGATTTGTGGTTGATGTTCGACGGGATGACGACCTTGCCGTCGGCGACAAGCGCGCGGAGTTCTTCTGCGCTGATGAATTCTTTTTCTGCGACAGAACGCATCTGTCCGGTGATTTCGCCGGCTCTTGCGGCCAGCAGTTGAGTGTAAGCCATTTTCTTTCTCCTTGTTGCTTGACAGGAAAAGAACCCGGCAATAAGGAGAAAAATTCCGGCACACAGTCCGGCACGGCACTCCCTACGGCTGAATAACCAGCATCAGGTTCAAAAGGGTCGAAGTCCACCTGGACTTCCTCTCAGCCCGAAGGCTCCCCTGTCCATTTACCGTAATATACACGCAAACCGGAGAAAAGTCAACCGTTTTTATAATTCATTCCTCAAGTTTTTGAAAGAGACCGCTTGTCCACTCTTTTAATGTACCGCGGCGGATCTCTTTGAAGCCGAGTTCGGTAAATGCCTGACTCAACTCATCGAATTCGCGGCTCAGAATACCGGCAAGTGCCAGATAACCGCCGGGACGTACCCAGGTGATGATGTTGCGGCGGTAGGCCTTCAGGAGATGGCCGAGAATGTTGGCGCAGACAAAATCATACCCGCCTTCCCTGCCCTGATAAACGGCGGCGTCGGCAACGGTCGGCGTGACTCCTGCAATGTGGTTGAGTTCCAGATTTTCGGCAGCGATCATCACGGCATCGGGGTCGTAGTCGAAACAGTCGATGGGGGCATAGCCCATCTTTGCTCCGGCAATGGTCAGAATGGCAGAGCCGCACCCCGCATCCAGCAGGGATTTGACCTCCGGCTTATCCGACAGAAAGTCGATCATCTGAAGACAGAAAAGCGTTGTTGCATGCTGTCCGGTCCCGAAACTCATCCCGGGATCGATTTCCACGACAGCCTGTCCCGGTTTGGGTTCATATTCCAGCCAACTGGGTTTGATGACGAGTTTATCGGAAATGTGAATGATGTCGAAATACTTTTTCCAGACTTCCGCCCAATCCTCTTTTTTGATTTCAAGGGTGGATATTTCAGAAATCTCGACACCGAATTCCTTCCAGACTTCAACAGCCTCCCGGATGCGTCCGATGCCTTCGGAGCGGCTCTCTTCGTCGGCGAAATAGACCGAATGTACCACCCGTGGATTTTCTTTATCTTCCCAACTGCTGAATTCAAATTCCAACGCAGAAAGCATCTCGGCGGCAAGATCAAAATTCTCTGAACAATCCGCCAGAGAAACGGCATAGATCATATCATCCATAAATTGACTCCTTCATTTATCTTTCTTCATAAAGTAGTGCCAAAATCGGAAAAAACAACAGAAAAATCATTTTGTCTGCTGTTTTTTGTCATTTTTTTACGCCCCGCCCCCAAAAAATCTTGCAAAAATTTTTTTTTGCGCTATTGTAGAATATCTGCAAAGTTTGGAGGAAAGATGAATAAAGTTTTTGCATTTTACACCGCACTTCTGAATGCGTGGCCCATGGTTATTGATTTCGGTCTGCCGCAAATCGTCAAGTCCGGCAAAAAAGTTGCCCCGACAAGACGGATGCAGTTGTCGGCGTTTCCGGTTCTGGGTGCTGTTTGCGGTCTGTTTCTGGTGCTGCTCGGAGCATTCGCCATTCATGTTTTCAATCCGGTTGCGGGCAGTCTGCTTTTTGCAGTCCTTGCGGTGCTGTTTCTGGAATTCAAGGATTCCGGGCGCGGTTTGGGATTGTTTCTTTCGCTCGTGCTTGCTCTGTTCAGCGGTATGCCGTGGCGCGACACTCTCCCCCGGCTCAAATCGGACTTGAACCGTCCCTTGAATACGCCGCTTGCGGTGGTCTTTCTTTCGCTGCTTGAGATCAGCAAACTGCTGCTCTTTTTTACGCTGGCTCTTTACAGTACAAAATATTGGCTTGCTGTGGTCTTCTGCGGTTCATTCGCCTTGCAGGCAAGTTTGATGCTTCTGCCTCAGGCGGGGACGCAGATCCCGTTTCTGGCGGTATCACCGGATAACCGTCACTTTCTGTGGTTCGGAGTTGCACCGTTTGCGCTTGCGGCGTTGTTTTACTTTCCTTTTGCCGCGCTTGCGGCGGCAGCATTTTTCTTTGTGTTTCTGCGCTTTGCGGAACGGACGCTCAAAGAGGAATTTGACGGAGTAACCGCTGATATGATCACGCTTGCCGGAACGCTTACGGAATACGCTCTTTTGCTGATCGGTATTTTTCTGGCACTTCACCGTTTGGGGTAAGAGATGAGTAAAACGGACGTTTCACGCTTTTACGAACTGCTTTCGGTCGATCGGGAATTGGCGGCAGAAGCAATGACTTTTCAACAGAAATACTCTTCGCAGGAAGAGGTCATCGGTGCATTTATCGAACTGGCGGCACGGCAGGGGTTGTACTTTACCGATGCCGAACTGGTAGAATACATCTTTGAAAACGGACAGGAAGTCCGGGAGTGATCACCCTTGCGGTTTTCCGGGTCCGTACGGATAGGGTAAATCACTTAATACATCATCGCTGTCGGTGCCGTTCAACGCCTGTGCAAGCGTCAGGACATAACGGAAACTGTCACTGTTGACCGCTCCGGAAAAGAGATTGCAGGCGGCGAAAGTAAAGAATTTACGGTTGTCCCAAATCTCCAGTTCCCTGCCCGCATCTGAAACGATCTGCCAGTTTCTCAGCGGCAGGAGCAGACGGCCGTTTTCGTCCTGCAATACGAATTCCCCCAGCAGACGCCCCAGGGTAAGCGGGCGCAGTGAGGCAACTTCCCGCAGCATGACCAGAAGCATCGAAGCGGCTCCGGAACGTTTTTCAAAAACGACCCCCATGCAGTAACTTTCCGGATAAAGGGTATTTTCCGGTATCGGCATAAAATTGCATTTGTGCATAAAATACGCCAACTCTTCCAACGTGGACAGCGGATATTTTGCTGCTGTTTCGGCAAAGTCGCTCCATTGCTGCGCAACAGTGGGGGCGGCGTCATTGTCGAACCACTGCAAATGCAAAGAGCTGAGACAAGCCGGAACATCAATAAAAGGGCTTTGCAGTAATTTGCTGAATTCCCGCCGTCTTTTGCGCAAGTTCAGCACGACCTGTATCTGATGGATACGGCGGCGCAGCAGCCGGTCGTCGGCTTCCTGAAGTCTTGCCAGATGCACCGGCAGTTCCGCCTCCCGCCGGAGCAGTTCTTTCATTGCGGCAACGGCAACACTTTCGTCTTCATCATCGAGCAGAGAAAGCAGAGACTCAATTTTCGCTTGCTCCATCCCGGGCTGCTCCTTTTCGCACGGGGAACTTCCCAAGCAGGGCGTTTTGTGCGATTTCCTTGACTTCATCGGTGAAATCGTTATTGATGATCCAGCGCAGGAAGCCCGGATCATTTGCGGCGAGATCCTTCAGGGTTCTGCCGGAATTTTTTCCGAAGTTCAAAACAACATCATCCCCGTTCCACTTGAAACGGCGGGTGCGGTCAACGGTGTCATTTCCGGCGGGCTTGCAATATTCATCAAGTGCATCAAGATCGCGGGGGATCTCCGGGTGCATATTCATTTCGCCGAGCAATACCTCCCACGTTGCGGCGGTATCAGCCATTGCGCCGTGTGCGCCCTCAAGATCTTTGCCGCAGAAGAATTTGTATGCGGCAGTCAAGTTGCGCGGATAGAGTTTGCAGAAAATATGGTAAGCATCAACGACCCGGCGGTTATCCATTTTGAAGGTAAAACCGGCGCGTTTGAATTCTGCCTCAAGCATGGGAATATCAAACCCGATGATGTTATACCCGGCAAGGTCGCAATCCTCAAGATAATTGAAAAGTTTGTCGGCAATGGCACTGAACGGAGGACAATCTTTCACATCGTCATCGGTGATGTGGTGAACTTCAGTTGCGGCGGCAGGAATGGGCATTTCCGGATAAAGTCGTCTGACGGTATTCTGTGTTCTGCCATCGGGAAAAATCTTCAACACAGCCAGTTCAACGATCCGGTCACGCGTCGGGTTCGTTCCGGTGCTTTCAATATCAAATACAACCAGCGGACGGTTCAATTCGAGCATAATAAAATCCTTTCATGTTTTTCTGAAATATACCACCGTAAAAAAATTTTTCAAGAAAAAAACTTTTTTTCTCTTCAGATATTGCATTTGTCAACATTGTGTTGTATCTTATGTAAAAAACAGGAGAATTATCATGTCTGCAAAAATTATTGATGGCAAAGCCATTTCTGTTATGGTGAACGAAGAGACCAAAGCAAGAGTCGAAGCATTGAAGGCCCGGGGCAAACAGCCCGGATTGGCGGTGATCCTCGTCGGAGAAGACCCCGCCTCACAGGTTTACGTCAAAGCAAAAGCGAAAAAATGCGAAGAATTGGGGATTTTTTCCGACAAGCGGGTATTGCCCGCTGATACCACCATGGAAGAACTGCTCAAACTGATCGACGAACTGAACCACGATCCGAAGATCCACGGTATTTTAGTGCAGTCCCCTCCCCCGCCGCAAATCGACGAAGAGGCGGTCATCGCGGCGATCGACCCCGCAAAAGATGTGGATTGTTTCCACGAACGCAATGTGGGAAAACTGCTCATCGGCAAGACCGACGGTTTCGCTCCCTGTACGCCCTACGGCGTCATGGTACTGTTGGAGAAATCCGGCATTGATCCCGCCGGGAAACATGCGGTCATCATCGGCCGTTCCAATATCGTGGGCAAGCCCCTTGCCGCACTTCTGATGCAGAAAACCAAAGGAGCCAACGCCACCGTTACCGTGGTTCACTCCGGCACGAAAAATATTGCGGAATACACCCGTCAGGCGGACATTCTCATTGCTGCGATCGGCAAACCGGAATTTGTCACCGGCGACATGATCAAGCCCGGTGCAACTGTGATCGACGTCGGCATCAACCGCACCCCCAATCCGGACGGCGGCAAGGATAAACTTGTCGGCGACGTGAATTTCGCCCAGGCGGTTGAAGTGGCCGGAGCGATCACTCCCGTTCCCGGCGGCGTAGGGCCCATGACCATTGCAATATTGATGCACAACACCGTCACCGCCTGTGAGCGTGCCTGAAAACTGGAACCATAACTGCCGGAAAAGAAAAATGTTGTCACAACTTGCCAAAACGTTTTACCCCGTTATAAACCTGCTGCCGGAACGCGGTGCTATGAAACTCAAGGTTTTGCTGCAAATACTTTTCCGTGACTATGCTTTTATGGTTCCCGTATTTCCGATGAGTCAGAATTTCAGAGAGGGCGTGCCGGAAGACGTGGAAGCCGCTCTCCCCGGCATCGACCCGGAGTCTCTGGCGCAGATACAGGAGTTCCTGCGTCGGATCCGAATGGATCTGATGCTGGAGGATGCCGGTATTTCAAGGGACTCTCTTTTGGTACGCCGCAGTTTTCTGGAAAACGAACTTATCGTAATTCCGCCGCCCTTCGGTGCATTGCGGAAAGCCCGGCGCAAATATAAGGTCATCGGCAATATTGAGTCACTGATCTACCAGCACGGTTTGAGTTTGCTTTCTCCCGCAGTCAAAGAGTATGTCAAAGGGAAAATTTTCATTGATGCCGGAGCCAGTAACGGCAGTTGCTCCATTCCGCTTATGGAGTATGCTCCGTCAAAGATCATTGCTTTCGAGCCTTTCCCGGCAACAGCGGAAGAGTATCAGCAGAATATGAAACGTCACGGCTTTACTGACAAAGAGTTTGAAGTTTGTGTCAAGGCTCTTGGCGACAAGGCGGAAAATTTGAATTATGATCCCGAAAACATAAAACTTTCAACAGAAGGAACCACGCCGGTCGAAGTTACGACGCTGGATCTTTTCTTTGAAAACCGGCAGGAACTTCAAATCGGTTTCATCAAAGCCGACCTTGAAGGTTTCGGGTTGGCGATGCTCAAAGGCGGACTTGAAACGATCAGGCGCACCCGTCCGGTAATGGGACTTGCCTGTTATCATACCCCGGAGGAACTTTTCGGGCAATATCAACTTTTGAAAGCGGAATTGCCCGATTATCACTTCTCCTTTACCTCGCTTCCGCCGGGAAAAGGTCATGAACTTACCCTGCTTGCCGTTCCCGCAGAAGCGGAGTGATTTTACCGCACCCGGAAAGCAACCACACTGCGCGGCGTTCCGTCTTGCAGCGTCAGGCGTATTTTGCGGAATTTCCCCTGCGGTGCAATGCGGATAAGACGCTGGTGGTTTGATGCCGTTTCAAACAAGGTAACTGTTTTGCCCTGTTCATCTTCAGCAGTCACGCTGAACTGTTTTGCCAGCGTTTCGGGAACTTCAAGCATTTCCCGTTCCAGAGGAATGTTGGCACGCATATTCAGCCGTTTGACGCTCTTGATCCGTTCGGCAAGATCACTGTCGAAAACGATATTTATTTCCTGTACCGTTTCCGCTTCAGTAAAGCAATACTCTGCCCAATCCTCCTTATTGCCCTGCCAGCAGCCCGCTTCTCCGCGGATCGTGCTTGCACGGAGCAGTTCTCCATTTCCGCACGAGGTACTCAAACTTGCCCGTTGACTCAACGGCGGCTCTTCCATCTTGAATTGCGGCAGATAGCAGTCGTTCCACAGGAGTTCCTGCTGAAGTTCATGGATGTACTGCACCCCTACCTGACGGGGGGAGATACGGTGCTTTACGGCAAAAGATGCCGCTGTGCCGACCGCCTCTCCCATACAGGCACAAGTCGCCATGACACGGGTGGAACTCAACGCAACATGGGTCACGCTGATGTTGCGCCCCGCAAACCAGAGATTGGCGATATTTCTGGAATACAAAGAACGGTAGGGTATCCCGAAATCACACGGTGCAGGGTGAAAAATCGTCGGTTCACCCCGATAACGGAAACCGCCCGGGTGGTGGTCGTCCATCGTCCAGCCGCCGTAGGCAACGACATCATCGAAACGGCCGCCGCTTTCAACATCGTGCTGATTAAGGAGATGATCCCCGACATAACGGCGGCTCTCCCGTTTTCCGGGCAGAAACCCGATCCAGTCCAGAGTCCAGTTATCGGCTTTGTGATCACCGTGATTTTTGATATGATCCCAGACGCCGAGGGCAACTTTGAGCAGTTCCTCCCGGATTTTCTCTGTATCATGGATGGAGTCATCTTCGCCGCCGAGTTCCAGCCACCAGAAGTTCTGCCATACATCCAACTCATGGGCGCGGCAGGGAAGATCATCGTCGGAAAGATATTTGTTTGCCCACTTTGGCGGTGTGAATTTCTGCGGTTCTGTCATTTCACGCACTTGCATAAGACAACTCATGCCCATGGTTTTGCGATCCGCCTTCTCCGGAGCAATGGATTCATTGAACTCTGCTCTTTCCTCGTGCCCCACCCGGTATTCCGCTCCGGTCGGTTCCGCAAGGATACTGTCTCCGGAACAGTCCGCAAAGTAATCCGCCCTGATTTCAAAACGGGTATAGGTCGTCAACTGCCATGCGTCGATGGAAACGATACGGTCATTCTCCATTTTTGCATCGAGGCAACTGGTATTCAAAAGCAGGGTCAAATTGGGTTCGCTGACGGCTTTTCCGTAAAGCACCATATCCCAGACGGAGTAATTGGCGTGCGGATTTACGGCAAAGTTTTCCAGACGCAGTTCCTCCACGAACCCGGTCTCCAGAAACTCACGCGAACCGCAGACCCACATTCTTATTTCGCTGGAAGCGTTTCCTCCCAGCATCGGGCGGTCATGCACCAGAACCGTTTTCACCCCTTTTCGGGCGGCGGTCACAGCAGCGGCAAGCCCGGAAAGTCCTCCGCCGATCACACAAAATTCCGTTTCAAGAATACTTTTTTTCATTTATGGTCTCCCTGTTTTTGTTGGCTGTGTACTAAATATAGACTGATAAAAAAATCCGCGCGCAGCGCGTACCCCGCCCCGGCCCGAACGTCGGGTTCGCTGACACCCGGACGTGATCCAGCGGCGGAACGCTGGTCGCCGCCTTAAAATGGCGGCGAAAGTACAAGCGCAGCGTCGATATTGCCTCGTATGAGGCAATACCACTCGCCGGGAGCGATGCCTCGAAAAAAGAGCGTAGCGTATTTTATCGGGGCGTTGAGCGGACGAAGCATTCCGAAGCCCCTGTAAAAATCAGTCAACCTTTCGTACAGAGCCTTTTGTTGATCTCTCCGGATTATTGGAGACCTTCTTTATCAAGATCTTTGATAATATCTTTGCTTTCCTTGTCCGCATCATCGGACTTCTTGCCGCCCAGCGTAACGGTGACGCCCGTGATCATATCACGGAGACGGTCACTGAAACTGGCAAGCACAAAAAGAGCCGCCAGTGCGATCACAACGATCAGAATGACATACTCGATAAAGGCCTGTCCTTTTTGTCTGCGTTTTCTCTTAATCATTTTTTCCTCGCTTTCCGCCCGAAGGCATTTTATTTATGGAATGTTCCAACTCACAGAATCGATCATCCGGTGTCCGCGGTCGGTCGTCACCGTATAGAGAAGCGACAACGCCAACACCAGAACAACAGCAAAAACAAGCATGATCACATATTCCAGCATCACCTGCCCGGCACAGTCGATCTGCTTTTTCTGCTGCGCTTTTTTACCTGCGCACGCCGCCTTTCTGCATAATGATTTCATTTTTTTCATCCAGCACGATGACCCGGGGAGAAAGCGTTTTTGCCTCCTCTTCCGAAAACACACCGAAAGCCATGATCGTTACCACATCTCCCACGCTGCCCAAATGGACCGCAGGGCCGTTCAGACAGAAACGTCTGCTGCCCGCTTTCCCGGGGATCGCGTAGGTCTCAAGCCGTGAACCGCAGGTACGGTTGACGACCAGAATTTTCTCATACGGCAATATACCGGCCTCTTCCAGCAATTCGGAGTCGATCTCCAAACTGCCTTCGTAATCCATATCACAGGCGGTCAGCCGTGCCGTATGGATCTTGCCGCTCAACATTATTCTTTGCATAACTTACAAAACTATCCTTTTTCAACACAGTTTCCAAAACTGCGCTTTTTATGTCCATTGGAATAATATAGCGTATTTTCCGGAATAATCACGGTGAAAATGAAAAAAAATGTAAAAATTTCTTATTTTTTTACTTTCAGACCGCTGTGAAACCCGGAAATACCGCCGCTTTGCCACATCCGCACCGACAGCGAACAGCAGAGTTGAAAACAACCCCAAATCAAAAAAATCAGAATGAAGTGCCCCGTCGTACGCAACAGGTGTTCCCCGTATTTCCGGGCCGCAAGAATACGGACGCTTCCCCAGACCAGCAGCAGAGAAATCATATTGAATACCCCCAGCAGCACCGCTTGATCCCGCCCCAGCAGAGAAGATACCGCCTGAAACAGATCACCCGATACGCACCAGTCCAGAAAACTGAGCAACGCCAGCGGGATATAGGAGAGAAACAGCAGAAACCACAAGGCAAATCCGCCCGAACTTGCCGAACTGATCCCGCAATCTCCGCCGCGGGCAGCCCAGACCGCCAGAACGATCACCAGTGCAAGCGCAAGCGTAAGCAGATCAAAACGGCGCGTCAAACGGCGTTTTTTGGAATAATAACGCCGGAAAAGCCGTTGGGTGCGGTTGTCAAACCACGAACTTGTCATATCACTGCCTCCTTCCGCCGGCGGACATGCCGATTTGATTGACCAGACGGTAGGTGATGTATCCGACAATGATCAGAACCAGCACCAGCGCACTGTACGCGTGGGGCCACCAGATGCCTTCGGTCATCATGGTAAATTCCGACATGCCCCCCAAACCGGTGATCACGGTAAGCGGCATAAAGACCACGTTGATGATCGCCAGATACTTCATGATAACAGCCGTTTTGTTGCTGACAACGGATTCCCGTGCGCGGGTCATGTCCCGCAGGATTTCTCCGTAGATCCCGGTCAGATTGTCGCACTGTTTGTTTTCAACGGTAATATCTTCCAGAAAATCCAGTTCATCTTCGTTGAAACCGATCTTTGCGGCATCGTTTTTCAATTTGAGCAGCAAAACCTGATTGGCACTGGTCGCACTTTCGTAGTAGGTCAGACTTTTGCTCAAAGAGAACATATTGACCAGCGATTTGTTGGTCACGTCATATTCCAGTTTGTGTTCGATCTCATCGGAGATGTTGCGGATGATACGCAAGTGCTGCAAAAAGTGGTGTGTGGCATGGTGCAGCAGTCTCAGCAGAACCCCCTGAATGGTGTTTCCGCGGAGCGGCATTCTGCCGTGTTCAAAAAGCGGCATCGTTTCGGATTGCAGAACGATGATGCGGTCTTTGAAAAGAAATACACCGATGGATGAAACCTTAAAGGACATCGTCTGATCCATCTGAAAGTTTCTCGGCCGCTTCATGATCACGGCGATATGGCTGCTCTCGTATTCCACACGGGAGATCTCATCTTCGTCCAGTGCGGAACTCAAGGTGTGTTCGTCGATACCGCACTGTTCGGTGAGATACTGTTTTTCTTCTTCGGTCGGGGTGCTGTAAACCTGAATGATCCCCAGTTGTCCTTCCGGACAACTCTGCACGCGGCCGTCTATCAAATCATAACATCTGAACATGATACTGAAAATTCCTGTTTATAGTGATCCATCGCCATTTGAGGCGTACGAATGGATACCGGGATACTTACAGGCGTGAAACCGTGCTTTGCGCTGCCGCGCCGTGGGTCCACGTTTTTCAGCAGGAATGATGCAGAAAAACAAAACCCGGCACGGCTTCACGCCATCGGGGTCCAGGGTCCTCGCTTAAATTTGTGTTTTTCTGCTTTCGTTTCATACATATTCTCTGATTGAGTGATCCGTCACAACGGAGTTTTTTTCAATGCCGCCGCTGCAAGTTTTGCCTTTCATCAGCCGCATCTTTCTTAAAATAACACCAAAATCGGAAGATTTCAACATTTCTATTGAATTTTATTTGCTTTTTTCTGTAAAACGTGTATTTTTATATATAGTTTAGTAAACATTGAGGAGAATTATGATCGACTTAGCCGAAGAAGCCAAACCAATCGTGGAGAAAGCCCTTCTGGTAGGCATCCGGGAACCGGATCAGACCGATGCGGAGATCCGGGAACACCTGGAGGAATTGGCTGAATTGGTGGAAAATCTCGATCTTATCGTTTTTGAACCCTTGATCGTGCCTCTGGGACAGGTCTCCCCGCAATACTACATGGGTTCCGGCAAAGCACAGGAGGTCGCGCAGATCGCACAGGAGTGCGAAGCCGATTACATCATTTTCGACACCCCGCTTTCTCCGTCACAGCAGCGCAATTGGGAGCGTTTGAGTCACCTTATGGTCATCGACCGCGAAGAGGTCATTCTGGATATTTTCGCCGAACGCGCCTCCACCCGTGAGGCTGTACTGCAAGTTCAACTGGCACGCGCCCAGTACGCATTGCCCCGCGTCACCCGCGCATGGACACACCTCTCGCGGCAGCACGGCGGCGGAGCGACCAACCGCGGCGAAGGGGAAGCGCAGATCGAAATGGACCGCCGTCTGCTGCGGAAACGCATCCAGTCGCTCACGGAAGAGTTGAAACTGGTGCGCAAACAGCGCGACACCCAGCGGAAAGCGCGCCGCCGCTCCCCCATTCCGCACGGGGCGATCGTCGGTTATACCAACGTGGGGAAATCCTCTCTGCTGCGGAAACTTTCCGGTGCAGATATTTTCGTACAGGATCAACTCTTTGCCACGCTCGACCCGACGACCCGCAAAGTGCGGCTCGACAACAATATGGAACTGCTGCTGACCGACACGGTCGGTTTCGTGCGCAAACTTCCGCACTCGCTGGTGGAGGCGTTCAAGTCAACGCTGGAAGAGGCCGTGCTGGCTGACTTTCTCGTGCTGGTGCTGGATATTTCCAGCCCGCAGCTGGATTCCCAGTGGGAAACAACGTTGAGCGTATTGAAGGAGCTCGGTGCTGAAGAGAAAAATATTCAGGTCGTTTTCAACAAACTTGACCGGATCGACCGGCAGCAGGAGGTCGTCCTGCTCTCCCGCCTGAACGGACTGTTCCCCAATGCAGTCTATATTTCGACCCGCACCGGCGAAGGAATGGAACAACTGAAATCCCGCCTGAGCAGCATTGCTTCAGAACGGTATTCGCTGCTGAAAGTAAAACTTCCGATGAGCCGCTACGACCTCGTCGCCCTCGCCCATTCGGACGGCTGTGTTTATGAAGAACATTACAACGATGACGGTTCGGTGGAACTGGTATGTACCGTGACCCCGTCGCATCGTCACAAATATCAGGAATTTGCAATATGAAAATGAAACATCTTTTACTGGCGGGAATACTGCTCTGCTCCGCCCCGTCCCTGCTGAACGGCGCACCGTTTTCGCCGTGGGACGCATGGCGTCAGGGCTACACCATGTTTGAAAAAGGTCAGCAGCAGAAAGACCGCGGCTCCTACCGCCGTGCGCTGCAGTATTTTGAAAGCGCACTGGAAAGTTACGAATCCGTCCGCAAAGCACGCCCCGACTGGAATCAGAAAATCATTCAGGGGCGTATCGACGACTGCCGCAAGGCGATCGCCGCAGTAAAAATACAGTTGGATGATGCCGGAGCCGACCTCTTCCCCAAAACCTCACAGACCGCACAGCGTCCGGCAGTTCCCTCCTCCTCCCGTCTGCCGGAAGGCATCGAACGGCAAACCTATCCCCAGATTTTCGTCGGCGGAGATACGGCTCCGTCAAGCGGCGGAGCCTCGCTTTCCAATGCGGAACTGGAGGCGCAGCGCGCCGAAGTACAGAAACTCCGTTCCGAAAATGAACGCTACAAAAACCGTCTGCTGCAAACCATGGTGGAACTGGATGACCTCCGCCGTCAACTTGCCCGGAACAAATCCTCCGCCGAAGAGGTGAGCAACCTTCTGCGTGAACAGCGCGTCATGCAGGAAAAATACACCCTGTTGGAAAAACGGTACAAAACACTGGAAACAGAGGCGAAAAAACCGGATTCCCGCCTCAATGAACTGCGCAATCAACTTCTTGAAACAAGAATGAACTATGAATTGCTGCAAAAACGTTTTGAACTTTCCGAAAACCGGCTGAAAGCCGCCAACGAAACTGCCGCAGAGATCCCCCTGCTGAAAAAAGCATACGAAAAACTCAACGCCGAAAAAGAAAAAAACATCCGGCAGTATGAACAGAAAATCGCAGAATTGAAAAGCCTTCAGGAGTCCAGCCTCGAAGAGCGCAATCAACTCCGCTCGCAGCTCGATCAGTTGGGACTCCAACTCAAAAATCAGCGCGAACAACTCACCGCCCGCACCCGGGAACTGAACTCCTTTCAGAAAAAATTTGAAGAAGCTCTGAAAAGCGGCGGCAATTCAGAAGCCCTGAATAAACGCATCCTCGAAGAAAACCGCCAACTTCAGGAAAAAATAACTTCACTCTTTTCACAACTCACCGCCGAACAGAAAAAAGTGATCGACGGAACTTCCGCCCGACAGGAACTCATGCGGGAACTGCTGACCGTCCGCGAGAGCATGAAGCAGCGGGACAGCCGGATCACCGAATTGCAGAGCGAATTGCAGGATACACGCAAAGGTGCCGAGCGTGACCGTACCCTCACACAGCAGGCCGCCAATCAAATCCAAACCCTGCGTGACCACAATCAGCAGCTTTCCGCCGATTTGAAACTCTGGGCGGAAAAAGCCCAGAAACTGGAAAAACGGCTGAATTCACAACTCAACCAATCCTACAAACTGCAGGCCGATCTGGATAACGCCGCTCAACAGAACAAAGAACAGACCGCCTCTATGACAGCACAGCAGAACGCCCTCAACCGCCGTATACAGGAACTGTTGACTGTTCAAAAGGATATGCAGAAAAAAATCGATGCAGAACACTCTCTTATGCTGAAAGAAAAAGCGGCACGTCTCGCCTTTGCCGATAAACTCAAAGAGGAACAAACCAAAACAACTGACCTCTCCGCCAAACTCGATGCCGCCGCCAAAGAGTTGCGGCAGTTCATCGAACTGAAGGTCAACTTCGCCGCTCTGCAAAAAGAAAATTCAAAAAACAAAGAGCAGGTACAGCAACTGACCGCCCGCAATCAGGATTTGAACCGCACCGCCGAAAAAGCCGGTCAGGTCGATGGTCTCCGCAAACAGATCGCCGAACTTCAAAAGCAAAACCAGTCTCTCTCGGATAAAAACCGTCAGTTGCAGCTGACGGTCGCCGATCAGGGCGAAATCGCAATGATCCGGGAACGGCTCGATCTTCTGCAGAAAGAAAACAATAAACTGCAAACCCGGGAACTCCCCGCTCTGCGGCAGAAAGCACAGGAGTACGCTCTGCTCAAAGCCAAATTGGAAAATGCGGAAAAACATGCCAAACAACTTGAAGCCGCCGCTCAGAAACATGCTGAACTTCAGGTGAAAGTCAAGCAGCTGCAAACTCTGGAAGGTCAACTTGCCGAACAGAAAAAAGCACTGGCTCAACAGTCTGACCTTCACAAACAGAAACTTGATGCCCTCCGGGTCCGGGAAGAACTGCAGAAAAAAGAGATCGCAAGACTTCAGAATGAATTGAAGAAAACACTCGATGCCGCAACCGCCCGAACCCGGGCAGAACTGCAGCAGCAGGAACGCCGGCAGGAGGAAAAACAGAAAAAATTGGAACTGCTCGCCGAAACACAACGAAAGGAAATCGTCAAACTTCAGGCGGAAGTCAAAAAACACATCCTCGGCAGCAATACCAGACAGGATGCGCTGAATTCCCTCACGGAAATACACAAAAAAGAACTCTCCGCCGCCAAACAGCAGATATCTGACATGCAGAAACAGTTGACCTCCCAACAGCGTGAAATGGAACTCCGGCAGCAGCAGAGTAAAAAAGAATTGCTGCAACAGGAACAGTTGAGGCAGAAAAATCACGATTTGGAACTTGCCAACAAATCCATGCAGCACCAACTCCGGCAGTTGGAGACCCGTCTGAAACAGCAGACCGCTATCGCTCTGCAGAAAGAGTCCGCCGAAAAGAAAATGCTCGAACTCTCCGAAGCAATGAGCAAAGCCGCACAGCAGATGTCCATGCTTCAGCAGGAGAAAAAACGCTCCAAAGACGATTATGAACTGCTGCAGCAGCAAATCCAGATCCTCCGGAAGGAAAACCGGGAACTTGCCGCCGCACGGATCACGCTGCCCGCCATTCCCGGTAAGGGGCTGAAACTTGACGATCTGCCCGATTTGCAGATATCCGACAAAGACGCCAACATTCCCCCGCAGCAACTTATCGCCGCCGGAAAGAAAGCGGAGACGGAAGGTAAAAACGAACTGGCGATTTGGAACTACCGCGCCGTTCTGGAGAAAGACGGCAACAACATCGAAGCCGCCGGACGGCTCGGCAATCTCTACCTCAAACGGCAGGATTACCGCCGCGCCGAACCGCTGCTCGCTCTCGCCCGCTCCGTCGATCCGGACGATACGACTTTCGCCGTTGCCAACGCTCAGGCACTCAACGGTCTCGGCAAATACGGCAATGCTCTTGCGCTCCTCGAACCTCTGCTCCGCAAGTCGCCGCTGAATCCCGATCTGCTGCTTTTGACCGCAAAGGCATTTGCGGGTTCCGGTCAGAATGAATCCGCCAAAGCCCTGTTGCAAAAGGGCTTGGAAACCTATACGGAAAATCCGAAGTTCCCGCTGGAATTTGCCCGCATACTCGTTTCCGAAAACAAAGGTGCCGAAAAAGAAGCGGCGAACTACTATCAGAACTATCTCTCACTGGGCGGAACTCCCGATCTGGAACTTCAGCCCAAACTGGCAAAACTGCTCAACGAGCAGCAGGAATTGCAGGACTTTATGGGTTCTGCCGCCGCCGAAGCAGAGAAAAATAACGATTGGACCTCCGCAAGCTGGTATTACCGTCAACTGCTCAACGGCAGCAGCCGCAACGGAAAACTGGCGGCAAAACTGGCATTTGCCTATTTCATGAGCAATCAATATCCCGCCGCCGCCGAAGTTCTGGCGATGCATCAGCCCACGCCGCACAGCGGACTGATCGGTGCGCTGCTCCAGTATGTTCAGGGAGAGTATTCCGGAACCATCCAAAAGGCACGTGAAGCACGCAAACTGAATAAAAATATGCCGATCAATCTCTCTGCGGAGTGGAAAAGTTTGAAACAAGAGTTGAAAAAACGTCTTGCCGCCCCGGCATCTGCACAGCAGAAACAAGCCGCCGAAATTCTGCAAGGCGTCTATCTGTAAGGAGGAAAAATGAGAGGAAAACCTAAAATCCTGTTGGCAAGCAACTTGCTTGCCGGGTACTCCTGGCCGTTCATCATCGCTCAAGCCTGCGGAGCATTGCTTCTCGGCGTACTGTTTCTTCTCTTCGGGCAAGCCATTCTGCAACTGCTTGGTTTTGCTGTCGGTCTTCTGCTGATCGGCAGTGGGATCCAGCAGTTCCGTCTCTGGTACATGTTTCAACAGAGCCGCGGACAGTGGAGCGGTTTTGTTTATGCACTGCTGTTGTTTCTCGCCGGAACGGGACTGGTGCTTTTTCCGCTGTTCGGAGTATTCCAACTGCTGATTTTGGTGGGAATTTTCTCCATTCTCCACGGCGTTGAACTGCTGATTGCCGCATTCCGTCAGAACAAATGCCGTTTTCTTGCCGGATCAAACGGTATTTTGAGTATTCTCTGCGGCGTGATCATCTTCGTTTATCCCGGAGCGGGACTTCGTTTCATCAATACGCTTTTTGCGTGTTATCTTATATTTTACGGTTTTATCACACTATTCATCGGTCTGAAACTCCGCGCAGCGGTTTCTGCCGATCCGGAACAATAAGGAGCGATCATGTCAGAACTTATCAACGAGATCAACCGTCTCAAAAAAGAACGCAATGCGGTTATCCTTGCCCATAACTACGTCAATGGCGACATTCAGGATATTGCCGATTTCACGGGGGATTCCCTCGAATTGAGCATCAAGGCGCAAAATGTCAATGCGCCTGTTATCGTTTTCTGCGGCGTCTCATTTATGGCGGAAACGGCAAAAATCCTCTCTCCGGCATCCAAAGTTCTGCTCCCCGTTATGGATGCGGGCTGTCAGATGGCGGATATGGCGTCAGCACAGGCTGTTGCGGATTACCGCAAAGCCAATCCCGATACCGTATTGGTCGCATACGTCAATACCACTGCCGCCGTCAAAGCGGAAGTGGATATCTGCTGTACCTCCGCCAACGCGGAAAAGGTGGTCAAAAGTATTCCCGCCGATAAAAAAATCATGTTTCTTCCCGACCGCAACCTCGGTGCGAATGTGAGCAAAACGCTCAACCGCCCCATGGAACTCTGGCCGGGGTGCTGCCCGATCCACGATCAGGTGCTGGCGTGTTCCATCCAATCCGCACGGGCGAAACACCCTGCGGCAAAACTCATGGTCCACCCCGAATGTCCGCCGGAGATCCTTGCGCTGGCGGATATCGCATTGAGTACGGGCGGAATGCTCCGCGCAGTCAGAGAAGCGGCTCCCGGCAGTGAATTTATCGTGGGTACGGAGTACGGCATCATGCACCGTCTGCAAAAAGAGAACCCCGATAAAACGTTCTATCCGCTGGAACCGCTCCCGACCTGCCGGGACATGAAAAAGATAACCCTGGAGAGCATCCGTGATGTCCTCGCCGATTTGAATAATGAAGTCATTCTTCCCGCAGAAATGATCGAAAAAGCCAGACGTCCCATCGAAAGGATGCTGGCATTGTAAGGCGTTGTATGAAACAGACAGTTTTTCCCGATAAAACGATTTTTCACGCCGGTGATACCGTTACATTCCGTCTGGAAGGGTTGCCGGATATTCCCGGCAGAGCGGTTTTGCGCACCAATCTCGGCAGAGCAGAACTGCATCGGACAGAGATCATCCAGTTCACTCAAAAGAATAAACCCATTCTCAATCTGGACTGGCACGATATTGAATTGGAACGCCGGGGCGATCACGCCGAAGTTACTCTTCCGCTCCTTGAAGTCGGCGTTTTTGAAGCGAAGTGCTGTTTTATTCCGACCGCCTCAGCCCCGCTGCTCTGGCCCGAAGGAGACAATATCCGCCTCAAAGTGGAAAGTGCCGTCTCTGTAACGGGCAATACGATCTACTCCGCATTTGTCCGTCAGTTCGGAGCAAATCGTGAATTGCCCCATTCGCCGCAACTGCCGGAAAATCTTGACGAACTGGATAAAAACGGTTATGTCATCATTCCGCCCTCCGGCACGTTCCGTCAGCTGAAAAAACAACTCGATCATATTTTCGGAACGCTGGGGTGCCGCATCCTTCAACTTCTTCCCGTTCATCCGACTCCGGTAAATTACGGCAGGATGGGACGTTACGGCAGCCCCTTTGCCGCAACCGATTATTTCAATGTAGACCCGGCACTGGCGGATTTCGACGTCAAGGCGACCCCCATGGAACAATTCGGTGAACTCATTGATGCTGTTCACGCACGGGACGGACGTATTTTTATGGATATTCCCGTCAACCACACCGGCTGGGCATCACGCCTCCAGACGGAACACCCGGAATATTTTGTCCGCCGGGAAGACGGAACTTTTGAAAGTCCGGGAGCCTGGGGGATCGTCTGGGCGGATTTGTGCAAACTTGACTATCAGAACAAAGCCGTTCACGATCTGATGGCGGAAGTCTTTCTTTTCTGGAGCCGCCGGGGGGTCGATGGTTTCCGCTGTGATGCCGGGTATATGCTCCCCGCCGATGCGTGGCGTTATATCGTTGCCCGTGTCCGTCAGGAGTACCCCGACACCATTTTTCTGCTGGAAGGTCTCGGCGGGAAACTCTCTGTTCAGGAAGAACTGCTCGGCTCTGCCGGGCTGAACTGGGGATATTCGGAACTTTTCCAGAACTATTCAAGAGATGAGATCTCCCGCTATTTCCCCTATGAGGAACATTGCAGTCACCGTTACGGTATGCTGGTGAACTTTTCTGAAACACATGACAACAACCGCCTTGCCGCCTCCTCGCAAGTCTATGCACGGCTGCGCTTTGCCGTTGCCGCACTGCTTTGTGCCTCCGGCGGTTTCGGTTTTGCCAATGGTGCGGAATTTTTTGCCGCCGAAAAGATCGACGTTCACGGCTGCGGCGGTCTGAATTGGGGCAGTGAACCCAATTTGAATACGCTGATCCGGAAATTCAACATCCTCCTTTCCGACCACGACGCCTTTGCGCCCGATGCCGCAGTACGCCTCATCCAATGCGGCCCCGGCAACTGCATTGCCGCGCTCCGGCAAGCCGTTTCGGGACGAAAACTGCTTGTCCTGCTGAATTGCGATTGCAGCAGTTCCACCGAAGTCCACTGGCCGCTCCATGAAACTCCGCGGCAGGGGCGGGATATTCTTGAAAACGCCCCCCTCTCCTTCCGGGAAGAGAACGGCTGTCTCGTGCTGCCCCTCCCCCCCGGCGGCTTTGTCTGCGCTGCGTTTGATGATTACACGCTCCCTGATGCCGCCCCCAACCGGGAACCCGCACGGGTCACGTCTCAACGTGCCGATGCCGAAGCCCGCAAGGTGATCTGTTTTCTTGCCTCTGAGACTGCGGCGGGGAAAGCCGTTTCCCCCGGCAAAGAATTGCTCGCCTCTCCGGAAACATTCGCCCGCAAGGTCTCCGGCAGAGAGTTGCCGCCCGTCACCCGCTGGCGCGAAGATGCCGACCCGCGACGGCTGGTCATGCTGCCGCCCAAAGATCTGCTCCTGTTGGAAAGCCCACGCCGTTTCCGAGCAGAAATACGCCATGCGGACCGTACCGTTTCACTGGTTCACAGTCTGCGTACCGACGACGGCCGTCACATCGCTTTTGTCGCATTGAAGCCCAATAATTCTGCAACGGAAAAACATTTTCTGCTCGAAATGGTCTCCTTTGACGAAAACGGCAACTGCCGCCGTTCGACCGGGAAACTGCTTCAACTTGCCGACGGCAAGAAACGGAAAATCCGCCTGTCGCTCCCGGCAGCAGAGTGTAAAGATGCCGAACTCCGGGCATTCGCCGCCAACAACACGGGGGGGATCAGTTTCTTCCCCGTATCGTGGGGTACGCTCCGGAGCAAATACGATGCCATTCTATCGGGCAATATCGACCCGTCCTGTCCGGTAGACCGTCACACCATGTTCACCCGCTGCCGAGCCTGGATCAATGTCCACGGTTATTCGCAGGAGATCGATTTGAAATCATTGGAGAATTTCACTGCCTCCCCCGACAATCGGGGCCGCTGGCTCTTCCGTCTGCCCGCCGGTCAGGGGCGGAGCATCGGACTGGAAATCACCTTTTCCGGAGCCGTCTCCGGCGATGCGGTACGTTTTGTTTTCCGCCGTCTTAACGGCAACGGTCAGGCGGGCGAACTGGACGATGCGACCCCGGTGCGGCTCATTCTGCGCCCCGATGTGGAAGACCGTATCAACCATCACGTCACCAAGGCTTTCAATGGTCCTGAACACACCTTCCCCGCCGCCGTAAAAGCCTTTGAAAACGGATTTGATTTCGCCCCGGCGGAACGGCTGCTGCGTCTGGAATTCGGCAGCGGCAAGTTCCACAGCGAACCGGAATGGCACTACATGACCGATCTGCCTGCCGAACGTTACTACGGCATGGAAGATAAAACCGACCTTTTCAGCCCCGGTTACTTCGACGTCAACCTCTGCGGCGGAGAAGAAGTCATTCTGACCGCCGTGATCGATCCGGAGAAACAGCAGATCCGCTGGCCGTCCGGACGGGAATTTTCCGCCGAAATCCCCCCGCAGGAACTTTATGAAAATGTCATGCGGCGTTTTGTTGTCAAACGGGATGAACTCAATACGGTCATCGCCGGTTATCCGTGGTTTCTGGACTGGGGGCGTGATACGCTGATCGTTCTGCGCGGGCTTCTGCAAGATCCTTTCCGGAAAGATGCCGAAGCGATCATCCGCCAGTTCGCCTCATTTGAAGAAAACGGCACGATCCCGAACATCATTCACGGGCGCAGTGTCGGCAACCGCGATACCTCCGATGCTCCGCTCTATCTTATCATTGCGGCACGGGATTGCATTGCCGCAACCGGAAATGCCAAACTGCTCAAGGCCGACTGCAACGGACGTACACTGAAAGCGGTTCTGCTCTCCATCGTGGAAAATTATATCAAAGGTACGCCGAATGGTATCAAAATGGATGAAGAAAGCGGCCTTGTTTTCAGTCCTTCCCACTTTACGTGGATGGATACCAACTACCCCGCCGGAACTCCGCGGCAGGGCTATCCGATCGAAATTCAGTCCCTCTGGTATGCGGCACTGGAATTTCTCGGCAAACAGGAGTTGGCGCAAAAGGTTTCAGAAAGCATCGAAAAATACTATTTCACATCCGGCGGATGCGCTTCCGATTGTCTGCACAGCGCATGGCAGGCTCCTGCCCGGGATGCCGTTGCTGACGACCATATCCGCCCCAATCAGTTGACGGCGATCACTTTCGGTGCCGTCAAAGACAAAGAGAAACAGCGGCGTATTCTTGCCGGCTGTGAAGAGTTGATCGTTCCCGGCGGCATCCGCTCACTTGCGGATCGTCCGGTCAACTACCGTCTGCCGGTGGAACATCACGGACATTTGCTGAACGACCCCGGTTTCCCCTACAAAGGGATCTACTGCGGCCCCGAAGATACCTCGCGCAAAGTATCGTATCACAACGGGACGGTTTGGAGTTGGCCCTTTTTCAACTACTGCGAAGCCCTTGTGCGGGTGGGCGGCAAGAGTGAAAAATCCAAAGCACTGGCACTTTTGATGTCCGCCGCCATCTACTTTGAAAACGGAGTCATCGGGCAGATGCCCGAAGTCGCTGACGGCAATGCGCCCCACCGTCCCGGCGGCTGTCTGGCACAGGCGTGGAGCGCATCGGAGTTTTTCCGTGTACTCGACTTCCTTAAAACTACTTAAAGATTGCTGGGTCACAGACGGGAACGGTTCGCCGCTGGCAAAGAAAATGCTCCTTATTGACGGGGAACGGATCGCTGCGGTCGAAGATCATATCACGGAATCCGCCGCCGATAAGGTGTACCGTTTCAACGGCGCGGTCGCCGCACCCGGCTTTATTGATGCGCACGGTCACTCCGAACTCTCCGCCCTCGCCCGCCCCGACTGTTTCAGCAAGATCACGCAGGGAGTTTCCACCGAAATCGTGGGCAACTGCGGGCTGTCGGCATTTCCGATCACGGAATACAACAGAGAACATCTTGCCAAACTCTACGAAACGTACGGAGTGGAACTTGCATGGAGCGATTACCTCTCCTACCGCGCAGAATTGAAACGCCGCAAGGTGCGGTTGAAACTTCATTCGCTCTGCGGACACAATACACTGCGTGCCGCCGTTGCCGGATATGAACAAAAAGAGTTGTCGCCACAGCAGTTTGGCGAAATGGGCAAACTGCTCGATGAGATGCTGCAACAGGGTGCGCCCGGACTCTCCACCGGCTTGCTGTATGTTCCCGGAAAATTTGCCGATGAAGATGAAATCATCTTTTTGATGAAACGCCTTGCCGCCTCCGGCAAAATATATGCCACGCATTTGAGAAGTGAAGGCAACAACTTGCTGCAATCGCTCGAAGAAACGGTTTTCTGCGCAAAAAAAGCACAACTGAAACGCTTGCAGATCAGTCACTTCAAGACTTCAGGCAAAGCGAATTGGCATAAACTGGATGACGCCTTTGCCCTCTTATCCGACGCCCGCCAAAGCGGAATAGATTTGACGATCGACCGTTATCCCTACACCCGTTCCATGACCCAATTGAGCATCGTTCTGCCGGGAGAATGGGAGGAGTTGCCCGATACGGTCATTCAGCAGAAATTGTCGGATGCTCAAGCCGCACAAAAAGCGGAAGAACTTCTCCGGGAAAGCGATCGTCAATGGGATAAAGTTCTTTTGATCCGAACCGCCTCCGCATGGGGAAAATCTGCTCCCGGCAAAAGTATTTCCGCTCTTGCCGATCAGCACCATCTCCCCCCGGAAACGCTGGTTATTAAACTTCTTCAGGATGATGCCCCCGGTACGACAGCGGCATTTGAGGGGATGAGTCCGGAAAATCTGCAGCGCATCATCGCACAAGTCTTCTGCTGCTGCGGCAGTGATGAAAATGCCCGCCCGTTTGATGACTCTATCGGCAGAAGTCATCCGCGCGGCTTCGGTGCCCTGCCCCGTTTTCTCAAAATGCGTCTTGAAGCGGGAGCCGCCATCCCGGATGCGGTTCAGCAATTGACCGGTCTTCCCGCTGCGATATTCCAACTTCGAGACTGCGGAAATTTATCCGTCGGCAAATCCGCCGACATTGTAATATTCGACCCCGATGAACTGGATGGATGTGACGATTACGCACAGCCGCACACTCCGGCGACCGGGATCAGACAACTTTTTATCAACGGCAGAGAACAATTATGAATAACACCCCAAAATCTTTACGGCTGCAAATCGCTCTTTTCGGGCGTACCAACGCAGGGAAATCCACCTTTCTGAACCTTGTAACAGGTCAGGACACCGCCATCACCTCCCCCGTTGCGGGAACGACCACCGATATCGTGGAAAAAGCGATGGAACTGCTTCCGTTAGGTCCGGTTCTCTTTCTTGACACCCCCGGTTTCGGCGATACCACCGAACTGGGGAGCAAGCGCATGGAACGTGCCGGAAAAGTCTTTGACCGTGCCGATGTTGCCGTACTGCTTCTGACCGCAGACGGCTGGGGTGATGCCGAAGAGATGCTCGTTGCAGAGATCCGGAAACGCAATCTGCCCGCCGTTTGCGTCGTCACGCAAACCGATATCAGGAAACCGTCGGATGACTTTTTGCAGCTGCTGAAAGAAAAAGGCTTTGAGTCCGTCATCTTTTCCGCTCCCGGCGAAAGAGAAAATGTGTTGAACTCCTTCAAGGCGGAACTGCTCAAAGTTATTCCGGCAGAACGCCTTATTGACCCGCCTTTGCTGGGCGACCTGATTCCGGCGGGCGGTACGGTTTTGCTGATCGTCCCGATCGATCTGCAAGCCCCCAAAGGGCGGCTCATTCTGCCGCAGGTACAGGCGATCCGTGATGCTCTCGACCATGAAGCCTCGGTGATCGTGGTGCGTGAAAACAACTTTCTGCCCATGCTGGCAAACCTGAAAAATCCGCCCGACCTTGTCGTATGCGATTCACAGATCGTCAAGCGTATGGCAGCAGAGATCCCGCCGGAGATCCCCTGTACGACGTTCTCCATTCTCTTCGCCCGACTGAAAGGCGATTTGAAAACCCTGACAGAAGGCGCGGCGGCGATCCAATCGCTGAAACCCGGCGACAAAGTGCTGATTGCAGAAGCCTGTACTCACCATGCCGCAGATGATGACATCGGACGGGTAAAAATCCCCAATGCTTTACAGAAGTATGTCGGCGGAACTTTGCAAATCGACGTCTGCGCTGGACGGGATTATCCGGCAAATCTGAAAGAGTATAAACTGATCGTCCATTGCGGCGGCTGTATGTTCAACCGGGCGGAGATCCTCTCCCGCCTTCAAGCGGCAAAAGATGCGAACGTACCGATCACCAACTACGGCGTTGCCCTCTCATTTGTCAGCGGAGCATTGAAACAAGTGCTGAAACCATTCCCTTCTGTTGAGAAAATCATTTGACAAGTAAGCATATCTGCTGTATATTTATAGAATGACAAATTACAGGAGAATTTATGCTATTGGTCGAACCGAAAAATTTTCAACTTCAGGAGCCGTTGGAACTTGATTGCGGACGTGTGCTGAAACAGGTCAATATCCGCTACGAAACGGCAGGGACGCTTGCGCCTGATAAATCCAATGCCATTCTGATCGAACATGCCCTCTCCGGCGATGCCCATGTTTGCGGCCGCCATGCAGAAAGCGACCCCAAGCCGGGTTGGTGGGATGAGGTGATCGGTCCCGGCAAATACATCGACACCGACAAATATTTTGTTATTTGCAGCAATGTCATCGGCGGGTGTTCGGGTTCGACCGGCCCCCGTTCAGTCGATCCGGACACCGGCAATCCTTACAACATGGATTTTCCGGTCATCACCATCCGTGATATGGTCCGGGCGCAGAAACGCCTTATCGACCATTTGGGCATCAACAAACTTTTGAGCGTGATCGGCGGTTCCATGGGCGGAATGCAGGCGATGGAGTGGGCGATCAATTATCCGGAGAGTGTGGATTGCATTATCCCGATCGCCACGACCAGTCAGTTGACCAGTCAGAATATCGCATTTGACTGGGTGGGGCGTGAGGCGATTCAGGGCGACCCCAACTGGAACAAGGGCAATTATTCCGCCGATCACATTCCCCAGAAAGGGCTTGCAACAGCGCGGATGCTTGCGCACATCACCTATCTTTCCGACGAATCCATGAGCCGGAAGTTCGGCAGAGAGTTGCAAGATGCTGACTCTTACCGTTTTGCGTTCAACCGTGACTTTGCAGTGGAAAGTTATCTGGAATATCAGGGACGCCGTTTCGTGGAACGTTTTGATGCAAACAGTTATTGCTATATCACCCGTGCGACCGATTACTTTGACCTTGCCAGCCGTTGCGGTGGTGATCTTGCCAAAGCGTTTGAACCGGTCAAGTCGGCATTTCTGGTAGTATCGTTCAGCAGTGACTGGCTCTTTCCGACGGAAGAATCCATTAAAATCGTCCGTGCGCTGTTGAAAAACCGTGTAAACGTGACTTTCTGTGAAATCGAATCCAGTTACGGTCACGATGCCTTTTTGCTTGAAGTCGAAACACTGGGAACCATGATCCGTGATTTCCTCCGTAACCGTCAGAAGGTGAGTAATGATTGAACAACTTTACGTGGATTTGGATCTCCGTCCGGACTTGGAGATCATCGCCAATCTGGTCAAGCCCGGAGAACGGGTGCTTGACCTCGGCTGCGGAGACGGTTCCTTTCTGAAAATGCTCAAAGAAAAGCATGGAGCAGAAGTTCTCGGCATGGAACTTTCGCAGGAGGCGATCATCCAATGTATCGCCAACGGAGTACCTGTTGTTCAGAGCAATCTGGAAAACGATCTGGACTTTGCCGGGGACGGTGATTTTGACTGGGTCATTGTTTCCCAAACCTTGCAGGAGATGCGCCGTCCGGATGTGATTTTGCAGCGGATCGTAAGGGTCGGCAAACGTGCCGCCGTAAGTTTCATCAACTTCGGTCACATCGCCTGCCGTCTGCAGCTGCTGACAACGGGCAGGATGCCCCGCAACAAACACATGCCTTATGAATGGTTTGACACGCCGAACATCCACTTCGGAACTCTGCGGGACTTCCGTTTTCTCTGTCAGGAACTCGGCATTTCCATTGTACGCGCCACGCCGGTCGGTCAGCATTTTCCGTTACTGACCAATCTGCTGCCCAACCTCTTTGCGGTGGGATGTGTATTTGTCATTGAAAAAAAATCGTAAGGCATCCCGGAAGATTTTACCGGTGACCGTACCAATTATGGAATATCTGTGTAATTTTTTTGATTTTACGCTTGACTTTTCAGTTTAGCATGGTATATTAGGGATATTGAAACGCTCCGGCATAGCTCAGCGGTAGAGTAGGTGGCTGTTAACCACTTGGTCCTTGGTTCGAATCCAAGTGCCGGAGCCATTTTTATTGCTTGCAAGAAAAATGGATACAAACGCAGGATTCGCGGGATTGAGAAATCAATCCCGCTTTTTTGTATCACAAAAAAGAACCTTACCCCGCAGGGGTGGTTCG
>JAFTUS010000220.1 GCA_017466125.1 Lentisphaeria bacterium
ATCTGCCTCCGAGCGGCAGCGGCAGTGCAAACTGCTACGGTGTTGACCGTCCCGCTGTTTTCCGCTGCCCCGGCAACAAATACTGGGACACCAGCGATAACCTAAAAAACTACAGTTCCTATGAATCCTCCCGCTGGGTTACATTAAAAGATGGTACAGCCCCGACAACAGACAGCATAATGGCTCTTAAAATTGAAAAAATCAATCCGGAATATGCTATTATGGCCGACACTCTGGCCCTTGCATACACATCCAATCCCAAATATAATCCCGCAAAAGCTCATCATGCAGAAGAAGTCAACTTGCTGTTTATTGATGGAAGTACGGGCAAAAATAAAGTCATCATGGCTGAATCGCATTACTATTATATGTTCCTCCGTCCTGAAGCACTCAAAAGGAAATGACGACGATGAAGCACTTTGGCTTTCTTTTTGCTCTGCTCGGACTTGTTTTCCCGGCAATGGCTGTCAAACTTGTCATCGGCGATCCGGCGGCTCTCTTTCCGCAGCCGGACACCCCTTGTCAACTGAAAATTTCTCTCCCGGCGGACACCGATTATGTTATCAGAGATATCACCGGGAAAAAGTTATCTGACGGCAAAACCATTGCAGGAGAAAACGGTTTTTCCACCGTAGAATTCAATCTTCCCCGGGGCTGGTACAAAATCAGTTTCCCCGACTCCGGGAAACAGTGTGGTATTGCTGTAACTCCGGATGTTTCCGGCAAAAACAAATACTGGTGCATTGATGCCGGGCTGACTTGGAGCGGCTGGAAACCCGACCACAAAAAAGGCGTAATCTGCGCATTGCAAAAGAAAGGCATCGCCTCTTTCCGTGAAAGAATGGCTTGGCATGCCGCTGATAACGGCAAACAGTTCCGTGACGGTCAGGAAGCCGCCCTCCGCCGCTTGCTGTACGACAAAAATATGCTTGAACTCTACCAGCACATGCCCAACGCCTTTCTGCGTTCCGGTTCTCCCAGTCCATTTGACTGTCACCTCGACCGGCTCGCCGCTGGCGCAAAACGCATGGAAGAACGCCTCGGTTTCGCATGGGATGCCGTCGAAGCATGGAATGAACCCTTCTTTTTTGGCAAAGCCCTCCCCGCAGACCAGTACGTTCCGGTCGCCAAAGCACTCAGTGCCGCTTATGATGCACCCATGGCAGGCGGTTGTTTTGCCCCCTCCATTCCCCATACTTATCTGAAACAGTCTCTCGACAGCCGATTTGCAGATATTGTGGATGTCTTTACACTTCACATCTACTCATCTCCCGAAAGTATGCTTGATACGATGGATTATTTCAGAGAAAATCTGGCTCAAGCCGGTAACGGCAATATCCCCATCTGGCTGTCTGAAACCGGAACGCCGGGAGCAGACAAATACCCGAATTGCAATATCATTGCCATGCGGGCGATCGAATGTCTGTCACTCGGGGTGGAACGTTTCTACGCCTTCTACCTCCAGTTTCATCAGGAGGGAGCCATCCGCTGGGGGCTGTCCGATAAAAACGGCACACCGGAATTTGCTCTGGCGGCGTACCTCACTGCCGCAGAAGTCATCGCCGGTAAGGAGTTCAAAGGCACGATCCCGCTGAAAGGAAATGTCTCTCTGTCACGGGTGTTCTCCGGCAAAGATGCCGATGTGCTGGTGATTTACGGCAAAGAGGGCAAAGCAGTGGAACTTCCTGTTGCTCCCCGCAAACTTCTCGGTGCTGACGGCAGAACGCTGCCCGCCGCTCAAAAAATCGTCAACAAAGACGGTCTTTCTTATGCCGTCTATGCTCCCGGTGCGCTGAAAAAGTTTACCCGAAGCGATATCCCCAATATGAAATTCTACCGGATGCGGGGCAAAGCGTACAAGCGGCAGAAACCGCAAATCATCATTCAACTGCCCTATCCGAAAGGTCAGGTGGAATCCCATTCCAACAACGGTTATGTCATCTCTCCTGACAAGGCACAGAATTTCCGTGCGGCGGTACGGCTCTATAACTTTTCTGACGCTCCCGCCGACGGCACGCTGACGTTGACTCTTCCCAACGGCAAAAAAGAGAGCAAAACTGTGAATATTCCGGCAAAGGGCTGTACTGAAACGGCATTTACCGCAGATTTCCGTGCCATTCTCGAAAAGGAGAGTTCATGCACGCTGAAGTATGACTTCAAATCTGCAACCGGCAATGACAGAATAACACAAATTTTCTGCCGTCCGCCGTCATCGTTCCGGAAATTGATCCCCTTCGTCGATGCAAAGAACGTTATTTATCCCGCAACTTCCGCAGTCACCAATACTACGGTCAAGCGTGATCTGCCGGGGAAATATGCCGTTCCGGAAAACGAATTTTCCAGTACCGCAAAACTTGCGTGGAGCAATGACGGACTTCATTTTCAGGTCACAGTCAAAGATAAAAAGCACGAAGCCGCCCCGGATGCCGCATCCAGTTGGCAGTATGACTCGCTGCAAATCGCCGTCAATCAGTACAACTCCGCCGTGGATCACAACCGCTTTGAATGGGGCTTCTATCTCGGCAGAGATAACAAGGCGCACGCAGTGACGTTCCACAGTTCGACAAAAAAGGATCTGTCCAAAGATTCAAAGATCCGCATTGTCCGCAATGAGGAGAAAAAGACAACCGTTTATAACGGTTTGATCGCCTGGAACGACCTCGGCAGTATGAATGCGATCTACGACCGCAACGGTCTGCGGATGAAGTTCACCTTTTGCGTGAACGACCACAACGGCGCTCAACGCCGCTGGAGTGAATGGACTCCCGGTATCGCACAGGATAAAAACCCCGCTTCTTTCGCAGAACTGGTTTTAACAGACAACGCACGGCGCACCACGGCGGTCGATATCGCTCAAGGCGTTTATTCCGGCGATCAAAACCATTGCATCCGCAGCGGCAATACGGTGAAATTACTGGATAAACCCAGAAGCCGCCTGGAATTCAAAGTTGATCCGGTCAAACTGGATACCCCCGTGACACTGCGTTTCTCCCTTGCTCCGGCGAACTGGTATCTGCATAAAGGCATTGGTTTTTCCTTTACAGTGTCACTGTTGGACTCTGTGACCAGAGAGGCTTTTGTCTGTTATCTCGCTCCGTCAAAAACATACGCCGGGAAAAGCGGCTACATGCTTCTTGAGAAAGATGCACCCGGACCGCTCATCGGAACGGCAGGCAAAGTATTTTCCGCTGACGGAAAATTCCGTACCGTGGAATTCACCATCGACAACGCCGCCCGCAAACAGATACTTTATATTACTGTCAACGGTAAAAAGGAGTGTGTTGTCTCCGGACCGATCCGCAAAAATTCGATCCGTTCTTTCGACAAAATCATATTCACCCCCTCCGGCTGGGGCGCAGGACCGTTTCAGTTGAAAGATATCGCACTTGTGCAATAATAAACGCAACCGCACCGCCCTGAAATACCGGCGGTGCAGTTGCCCTGACACATCTTTTCGGATATTTCAGAAAAAAAGAATTGAATTTTCGGAAAAATTGTGCTATATTCAGTAAAATTACCAAAACTCAAGAGCATTTTGGTAAAATGTCCACCTGCAAACTTACAAAACAGAGAAAGTAAATCATTATGATTATTTCAGCAGATAAAAACAGCCCCAAACGCTATGCGCCGATTCCGATTGGCAATGGAGATCTCTCTTTGATGATCGATTACAGCGGAAGTAATGACCATACCGATGCCGCATACTCTCTGCATCGGGCCGGTATCCGTCAACAGGCATATTTTTCACCGCTCTTTCCGTTCGGCAGAATAACCCAGCAATACAGCGGCAATTCAAACGAAATCATAAATTGGCAACAGAGTATTGATACTTCAAACGGTCTCATTTCCGGCCGTATGATCCATAATAACGGAACTTCCCTTGAAAGCAGAGTTTTCTGTCATTTGGAAAAAAATGTGATAGGATTTCACAAAGTCCGCCGTAATTCTCCGGGAATTTACACTTTCCGCTTTGAGTGCGGCGATGCACCCCGGATGCATTTTGAACCATGCGAAGACGGACTGCATTGGAGTTGTGACGGACTGGCTGAATATCAGGGTACGATCCACTTCCGTTCGGATATTCCGCTGCAGCGTAAATTTGAAAACGGCGTCTACTCTATTTCGACCTCTGCTGAAGAATTCACTTTCTTCATGGTCTTTGATGAACCGGATTTACCGGAATGTCCTGTCTTTGATGAACTGCTGGCTGAATCAGCAAAGGCATGGGAACCTTTCTGGAATGAGGCGTATGTAAAAGTTCCCGATGATGAACTCATGAAAACGTACGAAATTTCCCGGTATCATCTGCGGATCAATCAGACCCGTTGGAGTATGCCGGTCGGCTTGTTCAATACTCATTTTGCCGGACATTACTTTGCTTTTGATGAATTTTTCTGCGCCCATGCTCTCGCCTCCTGCGGCCATTTTTCTCTGCTGAAAAAAATCATTGATTTCCGTTATGAAGGGCTGCCATGGGCAAAATACCGGGCAAACGGTTATTATCACAATGTCCGCAAAGATGCCCGCTGGGCATGGGAAACGCTGGAAAACTTCGACGAGGGAAGTTTACCCGGCCATTGGCAGGATCACATTTTCCACATGGCGCATATCGCTCTGGAAACATGGTATTACTGCAATTTCTCCGGTGATCGGGAATACTTGCAGCAGAAAGGTATCAGCATATTGGAGGCATGTGCCGAATTTTATATGAATCAGGCAGTCATCTCTCTGCCGGACGGCAGAAAAATCATTACCAAATGCTGTGATTTGGAGCGGCTCGGTCCGGGGCGTGAAAACGCCTATCTGACTACTTGCGGCGTTATGGCAACATTGCAAGTAACCGCAGAGTGTTTCATTGCAGAAAACTACTGCGTTGAACGTGCCGCAGAGTATCAGGA
Organism: Lentisphaeria bacterium; assembly: GCA_017466125.1. Classification (GTDB taxonomy): domain Bacteria; phylum Verrucomicrobiota; class Lentisphaeria; order Victivallales; family Victivallaceae; genus Victivallis. The sequence goes on from JAFTUS010000220.1 coordinate 4,899, forward strand.
AACCGTAAAGGCGTTGCGGGAATCTCTGCCTCAAGATGAAAAGTTCTATTTTGCCGTTCCCGGCAACGAAGAGCGGAGTGTTGCTGTTCTCGGCGGGATTTATCCCTATGACAGCATTATGGGTTTTGAAGATGAAAAACAACGTCGTACCATCTTTGATTTTCTGGAAAACGATGCTGAATTCGGTTCAATGTATCCCCATGCAGGCAAAAAAGGGCATCTCTGCTGTTGGTATGCCGCATGGGAAAGTATCGTATTAAGCCGCTATGGTCTCAAAGATAAAGCCTATGAGATTTTGCGTGACAAAGCGGAAAGTACAGGTATTTTCGGACAGATTTATGAGTTATACAGTGTTGATCGTCTCCCATGGTTTGCGACCGGAGAAGGTATTTTCATTCAGGCTGTGAACGAGTTGTTTCTGCCGAACGGAGAAAAAGGGAAAGGCGAACCGCCCTGGGAAAAATATTCCTTCAAACTGCGTTCCCGCAATGGAGAATGCGTGGAGAAAAAAAAGGAATAAAACCATTCTCCAAATACAAGAAAATGGGGCTGTTGCAAAATGTGCAACAGCCCCATTTTTTGTACCGCTGACCGTTTTTAACGGTTGTTGGCGTAGAACTCAATGGTCTGACGCAGTCCCTCTTCAAAGTTGAAAGAAGGCACAAAACCGGTGGCGTTGAGTTTATCCACCGCCGCCATGGAGTGACGCACGTCCCCCGCACGTTCCGGCAGGTGTTCGATGACAGAATTGGAATTGGTCAGACGGATGATCTTTTCCGCCAGATCCTGAATGGTGATGCGGCCGCCGTAAGCGATATTATGCACCCCCGTAAATTCGTGTTCCGCCATGAAAGCATTGGCGGCGGCAATGTCTTTTACAAAGATAAAGTCACGGGTCTGACCGCCGTCTCCGAAAATCGTGATGGGCTTGTTTTCCAGCGCACGGGCGATGAAGATCGGCACTGCCGCGGCATAGGCACTGTTGGGGTCCTGCCGGGGACCGAAAACATTGAAGTAGCGCAGACATGCCGTCTGAAGTCTGCCGGTATCGGTGAACATTTTGCAATAATATTCGCCATCCAGTTTGGTCACAGCATAAGGACTCTTGGGTTCGGGGAGCATGGTTTCACGCTTGGGGACTTCGGGATTGTCGCCGTAAATGGCGGCAGAGGTGGAAAAACAGAGTTTTTTCACGCCTGCGGCGGAGGCCTCTTCCAGCACGTTGATCATACCGTTTCCATTGATGTCGATGCACTCGGTGATCTTACTCATGGATTCCGGCACGCTGACCATGGCGGCGAGGTGGAAAACGTAATCCACGCCCTCCATGGCGCGGCGCACGGCTTCGCGGTCGCAAATATCGCCCTCGATCAGTTCCACGTTCAGATGGGCAAGATTTTTCCGGTATCCGGTGCGGAAGTTATCCAGCACGCGCACCTCGGCCTTGCTCTGATAGTGTTCTGCAATGTGACTTCCGATAAAACCGGAACCGCCTGTGATAAGAATTCTCATTTTGACCCTTTCTTTCTATTTGGTTATTTGAATTTTATTTTTTCTGTATTCACTGGGCGAATAGCCCGTATGACGTTTGAAACATCCCGAAAAAGTGTATTGATCGGCAAAACCCAACCGGTCGGCGATCTCTTTTATGGAGAGATCCGAGAAACGCAGAAACTGGGTCGCCGCATCCAGACGCAGACGCATCCGGTACTGCCCCGGCGGAATACCGAACTCTTTACGGAAAAGCCGCACCAGATGTGCGGCGGAGACTCCTTCCGCAGCGGCAAACTCCTCCAGACGGAAACGCTCTTCCACCGGAGCATCCAGTGCCTTTTTCAACTTCAGCAGTTTTTCGGAATAACCGTTCCCCGGCTGTTCCACGCACTTTCCGGCATGACTTAAAAATTCGTGAAAAAGTATGGAACTGCGGCGGTTGGACTCTTCATCATACCCCAGCGTCAGCATGGCATCAAAATAACTCCGCAAATGGGGAACCTGCGGGATATGGTAACAGTGGGTCAATTTGTAGAAGTCAAGCAGTTCAAGCACCCCGCTCCCCTCGACATTGAAGAAAAGTTTATGCCACGGCTCGTCACGGTCGGGCCAGTAACGGTGGTCACTGCCCGGCGGCAGAAAATAGACATCGCCGGGGGAGCAGACAAAGTGTTTTCCGTTGATGTCAAGATACCCTTTTCCGGAAACAACATATTCCACCGTACAACAACTGTAATTGGTGTTTTCGATCGCCGGAGTACGGGCATCGGCAATTCCCCAACTGCTGTACAAAAAACGGTAAAAAACCGCCCGATTATCAAAAAAACTCATCCCCAAAGCAGTTTTTGTCATCTTTTACACTCAAAAATATCAAAAAAAAAGTTGAATTATGTTGTTCACGGGTTAAATTTACATCATGAACAACCAAAAGTCAAATCAAAAGGAGTGTATCTTTATGGAAAAAACAGAATTACAGCAGATTTTCGATTTGTATACGGGCAATCACACGGTACTTTCGTTCTGCAATTACGGCGGCGGTCACATCAACGACACCATCCGGGTATTCGCCCGCTCCGCAGGGCAGGAAAAAGGATATATCCTGCAGCGCATCAACACCAACGTTTTCAAAAATCCCGAACTGCTGATGGATAACTTCAAGCGGGTCACGGAACATCTGCATCAGAAATATGCGGCAAGCACAGAACTGCGCCGCCACAGGACACTGGATCTTCTGCCGACGCTGGACGGCAAACCGTTCGCCGTGGTCAACGGCAATTATTACCGGGTCTATGAATATGTTTCCGGAGCCTGTTCCAGCGATATTATGGCAACGGCGGAAAATGCCTTTCAGGTCGCCCGTGCTTTCGGCAACTTCCAGAAAGATCTGGTCGATCTGCCCGGAGAACGGCTTCAGGAAACCATCCCCAATTTCCACAACACCCCCTCGCGCCTTGCCAATCTGGAAAAGGCGATCAGAGAGGATCGCTGCGGACGCTTGAAAAATGTCATGCCGGAAGTGGAGTTCGTTATGGCACGCAGAGATGAAACGTCAAGACTGCTGGATCTCTGCGCACAGGGGGCTTATCCGGAACGCATCACCCACAATGACACCAAACTCAACAACATTCTTTTCGACGATGTCACCGGAGAAGAGGTTGCCGTGATCGACCTCGATACCGTCATGCCCGGTCTGGTGCATTACGATTTCGGCGATATGGTGCGCACCGGCACCAGCCCCGCCGCGGAGGATGAAAAAGATTTGAGCAAAGTCTATATGCGTATGGACTTCTTTGAGGGTCTGCTCAAAGGCTACCTGAGTTCAGCGGGTGAATTCCTTACGCCGGTGGAAAAAGAGGAACTCCCCTTCTCCGGCAAACTTATCACGCTGGAGATCGGTATGCGTTTCCTGACGGACTATCTGGAAGGCGACACCTATTTCAAGGTCCACCGTGAAGGTCATAACCTCGACCGCTGCCGCACCCAGTTCAAACTGGTGCAGTCGATCGAAGAGCAGTTCGACGCCATGCGCAAGTTGTTGAACTCCTGATAAAAAAATCCGCGCGCAGCGGCCGAACGTCGGCCTCGGTAGAGGTCGGCTGTCGCCCCGTGCGGGGCTCTCGAGCCTCCGGGGCGTTGAGCGAACGGCGCATCCCGAAGCCCCTGTAAAAATCAGTCAACGTTTCGTACAGAACCTTTGAAAAAAAATGATTTAATTATAAAAAGCGGCTTGACAATCCGGCGGTTCTGTGGTATAGTAACTTATAGTAAACTTATAGTAAAGTTTTTCAGGATTATAAAAGATGAACCGTTCTTCTTCCACGTTGAAATATGATGAGGTTATCAACCACGTCGTCCGTAACATCCGTCTGGGGATCTATCCGGATCGCTCCAAACTTCCTTCCGAAAAGGTGATCGCAGAAGAGTTGGGTGTCAGCGTCACCACCGTCCGCGGCGGTTTGAAGCAGCTTTGCGAACGCAATATCATCATAAAACAGCAGGGCCGCCGCAGTATCGTCAATGCCGCCGCGATCCGCGGAAGTTCCCATACGCTCCGCATCGGCTGGATCAGCCGGGACGATTTCACCCACATGAACCCGGTCTATTTTGAAATCTACAACCGCACCCTCTCTTATCTCTTTCAAACCAACCTCCAGTTGACGTTTCTGCCCTTCCTTTCCGGTCGGGATGAACAGAATATTCTGCGTTTGTTCGACTCTTTCGACAGTTTCATCCTCGCCGGTATCCGTATGAACAACGTGGGCGATGAACTGGCGCAGCGTCTGCACAACCTCTGCAACGTGATCGAAATCGACAATGTAGGCGCATCCCCCGCCAATTACACGGTCTGCACCGACAACTATTCCGGCGGCGTGATGCTCGGCGAATACCTTGCGTTGCAGAAACGCCGCTGTCCGGTACTGTTTCTGACCGATAAAACCGACTATTATCCCGCATTCAATATGCGCAACCGCGGCATCATCGACGGACTTTCCGCCGCACAGAAGAAATTCGTCCTCGCCCCCGGCGATATGGATATTGAAAATGATGCAGAAATGGAAAAAGTCGCCGCCGGACTGCTGGAACGCTATCCGGATATCGACACGGTCTGGCACCCCTCGGATTATCGGGCGATCGCCATCCGCAAAGTTTTTGAGCGGGTCAAAGGCGGCAAGCCGGGGCATTTCCGCTCCTGCGGCGTGGACGGATTGCCGGAAGTCATCGAAACAGATGAGTTTCACGCCACAGCCCGCCACCCCTTTGAAGAGATCGCCCGTACCAGTGTGGAGATGCTGTTGAACTTTTTTTCAGGAACGACCCCGGAAATCAGCACCCGGAAGATCCGTCCGGTGCTGATACCGTGGAAAAAATAACGATAGTATAGTTTTAAGAAAAGGTGTGTTTATGAAAAAAATCACAAAATTGCTCATCTTGTTGTTCACTCTGCCATGCGCAGTCATGGCAGAAACGTATCTTCCGCCGGAAGTTCCGCTGCCGGATTTGAGCAAACAAACTTCGATCAATGAAATTTCCGCCGTTTCACAGAAACTCGGTTCATTCAAACCCGCCGCTTTCGTCAAACGCTCCTCCCTCAACGGCACTTGGAAAATGTCTCCGCTGCTGACCTCGGAAAAGCGTTTCGGCAAAGCATCCGCCGAAGAGTTGAAGTTTGCCGATGCCGCTTTTGATGACAGCAAATGGAACGATGCAAAAGTTCCGTGGAACTGGTTCCATTATAAAGGCTGTTCCCCCAAAAAACTTTTCCGTGAAGGGAAACTGCTCGACCCGGATAATGCGGGCGGCAACGACGCCAGAGGCGTTATAAACCCCTACACCAAAGCGTGGTACCGCCGTACTTTTGAACTGAAAGAGATCCCTGCACAGGAACGTATCCTGCTGGACTTCATCCGTATCAACAACGAAGCGGAACTCTATGTCAACGGCAAATCTGCCGCTTATCATCAGGGCGGATTTATTCCTTTTGTCTGCGACATCACCCCTTTTCTGAAAGTTGGAAAAAACACCCTGGCTCTGCGGGTCATGTCGGAGTACCGCCCCCATGACAATCATTTCATCCGCACCCTCGGAACGCTCTGGGGATACGGCAGTTACCGCGCCGGTATCGTTGGAGATGTTTCCCTTGTCACCGTACCTGCACCCCGTATCCAGACAGTGAAGATGGTTACGCCCGCCTCCGGGAAACTGGAACTTCATGCGACTGTAATCAACACCGGCAGCAAAAACCTCTCCGTCACTCCCGGAGTCAGCGTAGTCCGCGCCCTGAAAGGTGCCGCTCCCGCCGGAAAAGAGTTTGCGCCCGTCACGCTGAAACCCGGTATCAACAAACTGAAATTCACTTACGATGTCAAATCCCCTGCCCTGTGGAGTCCGGCAAAACCGGAACTCTACTTTGCAACGCTCTTTTTCCGCAATGACAAAAAAATCCTCTCCGCCGACACGCAGCGCATCGGCTTCAGGGATTTCGTCATCAAAGGTACGAAGTTCTACCTCAACGGCAAAGAGACCTATCTTTTCTTTGAAAGTGCCCACTCCAACCGCTATTGCGGCGCAGCAACGCCCTCCGGCAATACAGTTGACATGAGAACCGTGATTGCCGAATACAAAAAACGCGGCTACAATATGCTCCGTACCGCCCACCACCCCGTACCGCAGGAGTTTCTGGACATCGCCGATGAACTCGGTATGATGATCTACGATGAATGGGGTATGTGTTTCGTTGACAAAGTACATGAAAAACTCTTTGAAGAAAACAACCGCATCGAACTGACCAAATTCATCGAAGCCGACCACAACCACGCCTCTGTGGTGATGTGGAGTTTGGGAAATGAAGTCAAACACAAAAACAGTATGGCGGTTGTCCGCCAGTTGGATAAACAAGTCGACCTTGTCCGCAAAGAAGATTTGCAGAAACGTCCGGTCTGTACCTTCGCCGGTGTCGCCGGGGTCTATGCTTACGGTTACAACAAACTGAAAACCGATCTCCTCGATCTTCACACCTACGTCGGCATCACCGAACCCTGGACACTGACCAAATTCCGCCTCGACCAGATCATCAAAATGGGCGAAGAGGTCTATACCAAAGGCAAAAAACTCAATATGCCCTACATCATCTCCGAATCCGTCGGCGGCGGCTGGGGGATGCGGCCTGACAAAAATTACGGCAAAGGCGATGTCAAAAAATATCTCGAAAACTACAGAAAAACACTCATATCCTACACGTGGGGAAATCCCGGCGGTGTGGGCTACTCCGGCTCGATCGGCATGGCGGCGGCTCTTGATAAGGAACGCAACGTCCGCTATTTGCAGAACCGCCTTGGCCGCCGCATCCTCGAACAGATGCGTCTGCACCCGAAACTTGCCGGTATCTCACCGTGGTTTGCTGACCACAAAATGGCTTCCGCTCCGGTATGGAACCAGCCCTATTATCCCGGCTTGCGTCTCATCGGCTCTTATGCACCCAGACAACTTTATGCGGGTCAACAGCGTACCGTACAGGCATTTGTCATCAACTCCGGCATTGAAGATCAAAAGGCACTCCGCATGGAGATCACGCTTGATGCGGCAGGAAAAAGCACGAAACTTTCCACCGTCAAATTCCCCGAACTTCCCATCGGCAAACAGAGTTTTGTCAAAACCCACATCACCGTTCCCGCCGGAATTTCCGGAAAAGCGGAACTGAAACTCACCCTCTTTGACGGAACAAAGGAGATCGGGCGCAACAGTTACGACATCATGATCCACAAACCGCTCTCAAAACTTGCCAACACCTATCCGGTCGCCATGATCGGCAGCGGCAAAGAGTACGATGCTCTTTTCAAGACGCTCGGGCTCAACGTGGTCAAGGTCAAAGACGGCAAGGCTCTGAAACCTTATAAACGGGCTGTTCTCTGCGGCCCCGGCAAACTGGATCACACCTTCGCACAGGACATCCGCAACTGGGTGGAAAACGGCGGATTTCTGCTGATCCTCAACCCCGGCGACGGCACGTTGCCGGTCTATCCCGAATACCGGGCTGTTTCCACAGACGTGCCCTTTATCGAAATGGTCGCCTCAACGCACCCCGCTTTCAAGGGACTTGCTCTGGACGATCTGGATTCCTGGGCGGAAAACCGCAATGCCGCAGTCGTAAACCGGGTGATCCATCCCTTCAACGAAACCATGCTCGCCGCAAAAGGATGCTTCCTGCAGGACCGTATCCCCGGTGCAGCATTGACCGAAGCCCTCTCCGGCAAAGGACGGGTGATGATCTCCACCTTCCTCGCCCCGCAAATCGCCGACCGCAACGGTGCGGCGGGAAAACTTGCCGCCAACATCATGGAATACTTCGCCTCGAAATCCGCAAAACCCGCCAAAGCCCCCGTGCTGGTGCGCAAAGTGGTACGCAGTGAATTTTCCGCCGATATGAGCAAGGCAAAATTCATTGATTTGCGTCCTTACGCCAACCGGGATTTCAAAGATGAAAAAGCCAATGACAACAAGGGCGGCTGGACCGATCAGGGCGATAACGACTTCCGCAATATGCCCAATGGCATCCAGACCGGCGCAGGAGTGAAGTTCAATATCATCGACCCGGCGAAAAACAACGGCAAAGGCTGTATCATCCTCAAAGGGAAAGGATTTTCACAAGGTCTGCCGCAGGAAGTCAAGGGCATCAAAGTTCAGGCGAAAGCGGGAACACTCTATTTTCTGCACACCGCCCCGTACCTCTCCGGTACTGCGGAATTCGGATGCTATATCATCCACTATGCCGACGGCACGACAGCGCGGATCCCGCTGATCCCCAACTGGAACATCGCCGACTGGTGGAACCGCAATCCCCCCGAAGCCGCCCATACTGCCATTTCAGCCGCCAATGCCAAGACGGATAAGGTCTCTTTCTACGCCTTTGAGTGGCACAACCCCGTTCCGGAAAAAGAGATCAGCACCATTGATTTTATTTCCCTCAACGGGCACCCCAATCCCATTCTTGCGGCAATCACACTGCTGCCGCCCGTTCCCTCGGTGGACGTTCTCAAAACCGCCAAGCCCCGCTGGGTACAGGGAATTGAGCGCGGAGCAAAGACCCGCACCGCATGGACACGCAAAGGGAAAACTCCGGTGGGCGAAACCTTTACGGAAGTCAAACTGCCCGCCACCAACGGCCCGGCATTTGCCTTTGCCATTCCCCGTGTGGATGTTTCGGCACTTCAGGGAAAAGAACCGACCCATTTCAGCATCCTTTTCCGCAGTAAATCAAAAGGTGTTGTGGATGTGATGCTCCCCGAAAAGAATTGGAAAGGTTCGCTCTCTGTGCCGCTTGATCTCTCTCTTTCCAAAGGAGAATTTGTCCGCGTGCGCTTTGACTTGAAAAAAGATTTCCACTCCGTCGGAAAGAAATTCAAGCTCACCGAATTCCGGAATGAAATCGGTCTTTTCAACGGAAAAGACCGCACCAATGGTTATCCCCGGAAAGCAGCAGAATTTGACGTTGCTGATTTCCGGTATGAATTTGCCCAATAACCCCTAAAAAAAAGGAGAACAAAAAAATGAAACAAAAATTCACCCTGATCGAACTGTTGGTCGTAATCGCGATCATCGCCATCCTCGCTGCCATGCTCTTGCCCGCTTTGAACAAAGCACGGGAAAAAGCACGCACGATCAGTTGTGTCAATCAACTGAAAACCTACAACAATGCCGGTCTTTTTTACGCAGATTCCTACAACGATCATTTTGTCCCCGGCTTGAAAGACAGCGGAAATCCGAATTGGTATGACAACTTCACTTTCCGTGAAATCCTGCAGGGGAATACCGACAATATCGCCAAAAACTTCCTCTGCCCCGCAGCAACGCTGGCATTGACCCAGACAAGTGCTACCAAAGCGTCGCAATACTCTTACGGCGTGACAGCTGATGAATTCCCCAATACCGCATGGCACTCCAAAAACCGCACCGAAAAACCCTTTGGCGATACCATCAAAGCCTATCAGTACACCAAAGTAAAAAGTCCCTCCAGCCGCATGACGTTCGTCGATGCTCTGGACTGGGCTGTAAAATACGATACCTCTTTGAGAAGTCGTTATGCAACAGACGGAGAAACCACTTACAAAAGCAACACCGTCGCCTACCGTCACGGCGGCTTGGAAACCGCTAACGTGGCTCTCTTCGACGGTCATGTGGAAACCCGCAAAGGCAGCACGATCGAAAATGATCCGAATCTTTTCTTCGGCTTCTACCGCTGACTTGAAAAGCAACTGCTTTGAGTGTATATTAAGCAGTTGCTTTTTATAAAATTTGACAGGTGAAAAAATGATGAAATTTTCCATGAATGAACGCAATCCGGAATATGCAAAGGATCCCGGCGTTGTCCGTTTCAACGGCAGATATCTGATGTATTACTCCGTTCCGGCTTACCCGGAGGGCGACCCCCGCCGTGCAAAAGGCTGGGGCATCGGCATTGCCGAAAGCACCGATCTGGTAAACTGGAACTATCTCGGAGAACTGCCGCCGCCCACTCATCTGGAGGCAAAAGGTTTCTGCGCCCCCGCCGCCAGAGTGTTCAACGGAAAAGTTCATCTCTTCTATCAGACTTACACTGCCACCAAAGTCGATGCCATCTGTCTGGCGGTCAGTGAGGACGGTATCCACTTCACCCCCGAACCGACCAACCCCATCTTTCACCCCCCGGTGAGTGATTGGAGCTGCGGACGCGCCATTGATGCCGATGTGATCGAATACAAGGGAAAATTTTATCTCTACGCCGCCACCCGCGACCCGGAATTCAAGATCCAGAAACTCGTCGTTGCTGTTTCGGAGGGTGATTTCTCGGCAAACGGCTGGACATTCCCCTGCAATAAATCCATTTTCTACCCCGAACTGCCGTGGGAACAGGAGTGCATCGAAGCCCCTGCCACGTGCATCCATAATGACAAAATCTATATGTTCTACGGCGGGGCATACAACAACCGTCCCCAGCAGATCGGCTGTGCCGTCAGCACTGACGGCATCCACTTTGAACGCATTTCCGACGAACCGGTGCTGCCCTGCGGCAAACCCGGCGAATGGAACAGTTCAGAATCCGGTCACCCCTACGCCTTCACCGATGATGACGGCAGACAGTATCTTTTCTTTCAGGGAAACAACGATAAAGGCAAAACCTGGTATCTTTCCTGCAAAGAGATCATCTGGCAGGGGGATATGCCCACATTCAAAGATTTGGATTGACCGATGGATCTCAACACGCTTTGCAGCCGCCTCCGGCTCGCCCCGGAAAAACAGGAAAGTCTCCGTCCGTATTGGGAAGAGTCTCCCGCGTGGGAGGAACTGTCCTGTTTTCTGACACCCGCTTTCTGGGCAAAATACCGGGAAAGATTGAACCTCCAACCCGATGAACTTATCCGCATGGATGCACTGGTAAAAAAGGTGTGTGAGTGCGCTGCAGAAAATCCGGCTCTTTGTGCTTTTTTCAACCGGGTACGTTCTCTTCTTTTTGTGGAAAAAGGAGATTTTTCCTCCGGACAGCTGCCGGAGTTGGAAGAACTGCTGGGCGATGCTTCGGGTATTCCCGCATTGCTGCTTTCGCTCTCCGCGCTGCCGCTGGTTGCAGAGAAATACGCCTCGCTGGGCATCCCGGAAAAATATCATGAAGGTCCCCTCGGCTGGATCGCCGGAACGATCCGTCACTATCAGGCGGGCAAACAGGGGCGGCTCGGACAATTCCTCTCGCAAACGTACTGGCTGCGAAACTCTGTACGGGGGGAACTTTTCCGTATCGGGCGTTTTGAATTTCAAATCCGGCAGGGCTGTTCGTGGCACCTGCCCTTCTTCCGGAATAAAGCGGGAGAATATCTGCTTTTTGCCGACCCCGCATGGTATGTCGATGCACAGGGTTACAAGGTCAATGAACCGGGCGACGGCATCTGGAAACCGACCTTCAGCGACCTTGACGGCCGTTTGCGGGGCTACCCCATCGACACGGCATCCGGAACGGTGCGTTCCACTCTGATCGATGTGGATGCCGCGTTGTGGAAACCGGTGCTTTCGCCCCACAGTTTCTGCGTACATCTGCACATTCCCGGCGGCGGCGGGATGTCTCCTGAAATCGCCGATGCTTCATTCCGTGAAGCGGTGGAATTTTTCCGTACCTGTTTCCGGCGTGATGTGGCGGCGTTTCTCTGCACATCGTGGATCCTTAATCCGGCGTGGCAGCGGCTCATGCCGGGTTCCAATCTGGACAAACTGCAGAAAAAACTCCTGCTTTATCCCGCCGGAGTCGATCCGTACAACGGACTCTTTTTCGTTTTCGGCAGAAGTGACGACGATTTTGCCTCTTATCCCTCTGACACGACTCTGCGCAGGGCATTTCATCAGGTTTGGGCAGAGGGCGACACGCTGCGCCCCGGCTCTATGATCCTGCCGGCAGACCAATACAAATCCCGGAATTGACCGATGCACTTTTTAACTCCCCCTCTCCCCCCGGCGGAAAAAAATCTTTATTGTTATTTTTCCGCTGACGTTCCCGGCGGAACGACCCTGAAACTTTACGCCAAACGCTTTTATGAAGCATGGGCGGACGGTGGATTTCTCGGTTACGGCCCTGCCAAGAGCAGTGAACCGCTTTTCTACTTTGATGAATACCGCCTGCCCCCGAAAAAGAGTATCCGTCTGGCGGTAAAAGTCCATGACCGCAATGCGCCGCCGCAGCTGTGGGCGGAACTCCTTGCTGACGACGGAACCGTCTGCCCGATCACATGGCACTGCCAATGGGCGGCGGCATACGCCGCCGATGCGCCGGACACCGTGGGCTTTGTCGGCTTCAGTGAATATTACGATGCCGGATGCGGCGAAAACAACTGGTTTGAACAGACGTTCAGCACCACCCCGGTCCCCGGAGAGGAATTTCCGGCAGAGTGGCTGCAAAAACGTACCGTCCCCATGCCGCACTTTGAGATAAAAACAGCACAGAACATCTCCGCAGAACGATCTGATTTCGGCGAATTTGTCTATGGCCGTTTCATCATCAAGGGCAATGCAGTTCAGGCGGCAACGTTTGAGATCCGTTATATCGAAGATTTGAAACACGGTTGGGCAAATGTGGAAGGCAAACCTTTCATGTACGCCGATAAGGTAACGGTTCCTGCCGGAAATTTTGAGTTCAAAACGTTCAACAAACGGGGCTGCCGTTATATAGAGATCCACGGCGGGAAAATTGAAAATCTTTCCGTTTCGGTGGAAAGTGCCGGATATCCGCAGAAACATCAGGCATACTTTCACTCTTCCGATGAACGGCTCAATGCGATCTGGGAACTTTCACGCAAAACGGTGGAACTCTGCACCGATGATATTCTCAACGACTGCCCTCATCGGGATCAGGCACAGTGGATGGATGCTTTTGTAACGTCACAGTGTCATCTGGCAATGAACGGCACGGCGGATATGGCGGCAAAAGCGATCATCCAGCATGCGGTCTGTTCGTTCAAAGACGGAAAATTCTTCTCCCCCAGTCTGGGCGGCAGGAACTATTTTGCCGACTATGCACTGGTGGAACTGCTCTTCATCCGCTGGTACAGTCAGATTTCGGGCGATACGGAACTGGTGCGCAAACTGTTGCCCAATGCAGAGACGGCATTGCGTTATTTCGACCGCAGCAAAGCCCCCGACCATTTGCTTTACGACCTGCCCCCCGAAGCCTTCGTCTACCTTGACAATGCCTTTGAACTCTGTAAAATCGGCCGCAGTGCGGGATTGAATGCACTTTACTGCGGCGCACTCAAGGCGTTGGCTGAACTGAAAAAGTCCATCGGAGAAGATGCGGCATACTATGAAGCAGAAGCGGCGGCAGCGGAAAAGACATTCCACAAACTTTTCGACCACCCCGGCTATCCCGGCTGTCTCAAAGACAGTGCCGACCGTCATGAACAGACATTTCAGCACCTCTGTTTCTCCTGCGAACTTGATAATCAGTGGGTCGGAGACGGGGCAAGGGCTGAATTCATCCTCTTCAACGATGCGGAAAAACCAACGGCTCTATCCTCCAACGATGCGGAAGTTTTTTATGAATATATGCTGGTATTCGGCACGTACGGGCCCTGCCGGGTCTATCTCAACGGAGAACTGCTTTTCAACGGGAAACGCTCCGGTTACTGGGGCAATCCCGCTCCGTGTTACAAGCCGGAAAAACTGATCCTCAATCTGCCTCCCGGCGAAAACAGAGTGACGTTCGATGTCAAATTTGTTCCGGCAAACTGGGAACTCTTTTTTGATATAGAGAAATTCCGCCCCGAAAGTTGTACCGTCTGCCATTTGCGGTATGATGATGCCTTTGAAACATCACCGCGGCGGCAGACCTCGCCCCGGCTGTGGATGCCCCCTGCCCTCTCGCAGACCACCCACGGCTACGCCGGTTTCTGCGGATTGCTGGACAACCGTTTCGCCGAACCGCTCACTCCGGCAGAGTACCCCCGCAACTATATGAGTGTGCGGGTCCCGCTCTTTTCGACCGAACATGCAGAAGGAGCCGTTCCCGGCTGGGTACTGCCCGCAAATACTCCGTGGACGCAGTATTTCTTCCTCTCGGCACTCTTCAACGCCGGAGCGGGCAAGCGGGCATTGGAGATGCTCCAGAAAGCCTGGGGCGTCTTTCTGGACAACGGAGCAGTCAACACCTGGGAAGAGTGGAACTTCAACTCCAGTTTGTGCCACGGCTGGGGCGGAGTGCCGGTTCACTTCATGGCGCACGACATTCTCGGTGTACACCATGAAACCTTCGCAGAAAAAGGGTACATTGAAATCATCCCAGACCTCTGCGGACTGGAACACGCCTCCGGTAAAGTCGCCCTCGGCAATGACAGTTGGGCAGAGATCGCCCTGCATTTCAAAGACGGCAAAACAGAAGTCAAAATCAATGTGACCGGCAGTCAGAAAGTTCATATCGATCTGTCCAAACTGCCTTCCCCTGAATTATCGGACATCTGATTTTCGCCATAAAACAAGGGCTGCTGCTTGCTTTTCAGCTTTGCAACAGCCCTTGAACGTATTTACGCGGCAGAATTACTTGAGCAGATAATCAGGCGCATCCGTGCGGAACGGAACTGCCGGAAAACCTTCCTTGTTATACAAGTTCGGATCGATCGGGAAACCCGCCCAGGCGTAGCGGACATGAGCCGGATCTTTGACTTTTTCCGACCAGACCACGACACTGTTTCCATCCAGTTCGGCATTTGCCCAGACGAATTTGCCGTCTTTTCCGGCAACGGCGAAACAGTTGAGTTTGCCGCCCTTGACTTTCAAGCCCTTGCCGATATTGGTAAATTCGATACGGGCTTTGCCGTTTTCAACTTTCATCGACTTGAACATCGGGCCGGAGGTCACGCCTTTGTAACCGTAAACCAGACGTTTTGCCTCCTGTGCCATGCGGTAGGCAAGATCCTGTTTATTGGCGGGGTGGATGTCGGAGTGATCGCCGATGTCGATGGCAACGCCCATGCCTGTCAGAGGAACGTTGAGCGTCGCAGTCTGCACTTCGCGCAAAGCGGCATAATTGGCTTCTGACGGAGCAAGTTTTTTCAACGCTTCAAGAGTCGTCGGATTTTTCGGTCTGTGCGCATGGAATGCCGCCAA
>JAFTUS010000221.1 GCA_017466125.1 Lentisphaeria bacterium
AAAATAATGGGGCATCGCACTTGATAGAGCAATCATAAATACGCCCACGTTTGCGTTATTAGGGGGCGTGTTGCGATTATACCGGGGGCGGCAGAACCGCGCTGATCGTGCATAAAACTAAAAGCCCGACACAGGCCGTTTCTGGGCAAGTGTCGGGCTATGGGAATTATTCAGTTTTGGGGACTTCGACCTGCACCTCTGCCACGGAAAGCTCTTTCAACTTTTTCTGCAGCTCCTCGTAAGACTTCAGAGCGGCGGCTTTGAGCTGAACTGCCTGTTCTTCGGTGATTTTGCCGTCAGTCACCATCTGGTCGATGCGCTGTTCCACACGGGTTGCACCACCGGCAACGTAGGCAATTTCCAGAACGGTGCTGACAGTTCCGGCAACCTTCTCCTGCGAGAAATAGGCACAGCCGGACATGGTCAGCATACCGAGGGCAAAAGAGAGAACGAGGGCGAACACATAAGCAAATTTCTGTTTTTTAGTAGACATAACAATACCTTTCTTACTTTAAGTTTTCAAGAACTTTGTCGGCATCAGCACCGGCTTCTACGAGATCCACCGCTGCTCCGTTGATTTGCCGACCGATTTTGATTTTCAAGTTGCCGTCTGTGGCAACTCCGGCTTTTCCGGCAGTGCCGCCTTCACCATTGGCGTCGGCTTTGCCGGTAAGTTCAATTTCCGTGTTGTCCCGAACCACAGCGGAGAGGATTTTTCCGTACCGTAAATTCATGGACATGGTGAAATTTTCCGGATTCACACCGAAGTCGAACCCCACGCCGTCACCATAGGTGATTGCGTTGTGTCCGCATCCGGCGAGCAACACGGTGGCGATGACCGCCACCGCTACAACAAGCGTTTTATGCATTTTTGTCTTTAACCTCCTTAACTTCTTTTTCCCGCTTTTTCTGGCAGACCTTGCAGGTGCAGTCAGAATTCCAGGCATCCCAGCCGAAGAGCTGACAGATGTTACTGAACCTGCGCGCTTGATTCATAACAACATAGCGTCGGGGGTTGTACCAGCCGAATTCTGCTTTTGCGACCTTGTAGCCGTTCTGCTTAAAGCGGTCATTGGACTCGGTGAAT
Organism: Lentisphaeria bacterium; assembly: GCA_017466125.1. GTDB lineage: Bacteria > Verrucomicrobiota > Lentisphaeria > Victivallales > Victivallaceae > Victivallis. The sequence continues at coordinate 1,088 of JAFTUS010000221.1, forward strand.
TTTTCTTTGCTTTTGTCGGTTTCGTGCCACTCCACATCATGAATAAGAGCAACGACCGCAAGGGACGGATGCAGTGCGGAAATACACTCACGCAGCCAGTCCGGAAAACTGTCGGGACCGATGCCGTTGTAGATGGCACACAACTGCTGCATATTGTAACGGCGGAGAATTGCGGCATTGTCAAGCTGCAGGCTCTCTGCCTTGGCCCGCAGCTCTTTGAGTTCTTTGAGTCGGTTCATATTCCTCCTTACTGGTTAATAATGTCATCACTGGCAGTACCGCCCCAACTGACCGGAACTTGTGAACGAATTTCAGCCGGACAACTGGCAAAGGCTTTCTCTGTATTGCTCCATTGGATTGTTTTGTCTTTCCACAGAATATCCGCTGGCACAGTCCCGGTAAGTTTTGCACTTGAAAAAACTGCTTGAAAATCAAGTTTTTTGGCAATAAAACCGTTTTTCGGCAACAGCGTTGTAATATCACTTTGCAGAGATTTGCAACCTCCATAAGTCGTTGCGAATGCGTTTTTATCCAACACAATGGACGGCAAACGGAAATCGCTATACCGAAGAGCCGGACAGGAGCTGAACATATTTGCACAATTACGGCAAATAATGCTTTGCGAGCCAAATCCCCGAACATACCTCAAATTACGACAACCGATAAAGGCATTGCTGGTATTGTACAATTCTCGGCTGTCTGTGTAGGACTGAAAATACACATAAAACAACCGGGGACTCCGTCTGGCAAAACTGCTCAAGTTGTAAATATGGCTGGCAATAGGTGTATTTATGCCCCAACAACGGCAGAGCAGATTGTATTTCGTATAATCTGTTTCGCCGTTAAACTGGATGCCATTGATTATTCCGTGATAATCTCTGCCATAAATTTTAACGGTATATACGCGGTTGGGCGTTTTATATGTGTGGAACAGGGTATAAGTTGATTCCCCCATATCTTCGGAATCTTCGGCGATGTAAGTGTACGGATGCTTTCGCTCTTCAGCAATTACATCCGGGGCGTTTTCATCGCTCAACTCAGTAACAGTTCCATCGCCCCAATCCACCACAACATCAATGCCGGTTTGGCGGCACTTTTCGGAACGAATGGTGAAGGCGTGAGTGCATTGAGCTGGGATTGTTTCGCTGATGGGAGACTCTGTAAGTTCCGCATCGTTTAACTCATCGAGAGAACGCCCTTCATATATGATAGGGATCAAGGCTTCCGGTAAATCCTCCGGCAGAGTTCCGGCAGTGATGTCCCGATCGTTCGGAAACACATCAAATGCCGTATAATCTGTTGTTTGAATGCCTTTGCCGTAATTCAACGCAATGCGTACCAACCACTTCTCAATTGAAGCATCTTTTACCGCAATACCGAGATATTTATTTCCTTCCCGGCGAGTTGTTGCTTTGCTTTTTTGAGCGTCCCAAAAGACCTCGCTTCCCATTGCAATAGCTTCTCTGCCTTTATCAACATCAAAAACACCATTGAGGCACAAGGTCCCAAGTTTTCCTGCTTTTGCTGACAATTTGGTAATACCTACGATATTTCCCCGACATATAACTTCGCCGGAAAGGACATCGCGGGGCGCGACAAAATCAATGCCATCGCCTTTCTGAACATATAATGCTCTCATTTTTCCTCCTTACTGATTAGTCGTGAGTTCCATAGCCGGGTCGATGTAAACATAGCCTGTTGCCGAATAGAGCTGATAGTGTACTTTTACATCAATGGGCTGATTGGCTTGAGTGATTTCCAAAGGGATAACCAGTTTCCGCTGATCCATTTCTGAATCATTTACCCACTCTGCATCAGAATCGTCCAGCCATTGTCCACTGGTGGAGCTGAACAAGACCTGTTCCGTCCCGTCTGCTCGTGGGATCGTGACTTGTACCAGCAGATAGCGGTTGAGCGATGCAAGGTCAGTAATTCCCTTGGCGGCGATGTGCATAGTCAAAGTGTACTGCCCCGTTTCTTCCGGAGCCAACTGAATTCCTTTGAACGGCGCACGACCGAGAGAAATTCCTCCTGAACCGTTGGCAGAACTGGTAAATTTCCAAACTGCCGGAGCGCCATCGCCCCGGTGGGCGTTCCAGGTGTCGCAGATGTAGTTACAACTGCGGCAGGTGTAATGTCCGGCATCGACCTCATTTCCACAGATAAAATTGTAACCGTTCCACACGTTAGTGGCAGTTTCTCCGATATTGCTTTTCAAAGCTCCGTTGGAAGTGCCGACATAGATGAAGGCACTGTCACTGTAGCGGGAACCGACAGCCGGGTCATCTGCACCGCCAGTCACATCAGAGTTTTCTTTTCCCAAAGTCAGAACTCCGACGCGGAGTGTTGTTGCTTCTGCGGCAAAAACAGCATAGCCGGGATAGTAGCTTTCCAATGTGCCGATATCTGCAACACATCTGCGGAGTTTTATTGTTCCTTTGAGATTGCAGTTGCGGATCTGACAGCCATAAGCATAAAGAGCAACTCCGTGCGGATGGTTGACGGTGATACCGCTTGCAACGACCGGTTCCCATGAGCCTTCTGAATAACTCCGTTCAGAAAAACTCATCTCCAAAGCGGAGTAATAGGAATACTGGTTGAGATCGCCGGTTCCGTATTTTACCCAATCGTAGTAATTCCCGTTTTTTTCACTGTCGATGCCATCGGTTTCAGCCATATTGATGGAGATGTTTTTGACAGACTTGCTATGGCCCGGAATAGTGCTGTTGCAGAACCCGGAAAGAGAAACCACACGTCCATACTCTGTGATCCGCCAACACTTTGGCAGATTGACAGTGATGTTTTCGATTTGAAACTCCCGGCTGCCATGACTCCGGATCATATACTGTGAAACGCTGTACATAGTCGGAGTTTCCGTGCCGAGCTTGCGTTCAAGCACATTCACCGAGACATTTTTCAACACGCAATGGTCGTTGACCGCGGAGTAGAACAACTGCGGCATATAGCCCCAATTACTGTTCACAAGGATGTGGAAACGCAAATTCTGATAATTGGAATACGCACCGCCCCAACTGCCGTTGGAAAAATTGAGCATTGTTCCGCTTCCCGGACCGTAATCTCCGCCATACTGACTGGTGGTTGCATAGACATCAATGTCGGAAACGCTGAAATAACTTGCATTGTACACATTGATGGGATTGGCAGAGTCGCTGTAATAATCGTCCCCGTAATTCACCACATTGACAATGCAATGGTGCATGGAGAACACGTGAGCCGTATTGACATGAAGATACATCCTGCAATAACCGTTGTTTACTGCGGTGGTGTATTCAGCATTATCAAGATCAATTCCCTTACAGCCGAATTTGCAGTTTTCAATGGAAATTTCTGCGGTATAATCGGATGCTGGGAATTTGAAAATGCCGGTGTATGCCGGGGTATTTTCCCGAAACACATAGCAGCGATGGAGCAGAAATGTTTTCCCATCATCCATACGGAAAGACCACTCTTCGCCCCACGGATCAGTGCCGGTGTCAGCCTTAATGTTGGCATACTCAAACAAGTCATCGCTCCATGCTTCCTGTGCAATCCGCGGCATCATCGACCACATCCGGTCGCTGGGTTTGGGCATTCCGATAAAGAGAATATTCTGAATCGAAGTCGCTCCGTGTGGCAGAAGTGCCGAGTATTCCTCGGAAGTTCGGCGGATAATCCATGCCGTATTGTTTGACAATTCGTCAATAGAGGCAGGAAAGTTGTTCATCGGCGTTACCGGAGAAGAGCCATCTCCGTTGACGGGGGACGATGGGTCAATGTATCGCACGTTAAAATCAATATTTGAAAAGTTCATATTCACCTCATGATGTTACAATTTGATAATCGGTTGCGGAATTGCTCTCTGCTTCGGGGATCGTCACCTCCGGCATATCAGTTAAGCCACTGCCAGAACCACCTCCGGAAAGAGAGGGTGAACGCAGTGTGTTGGCATTGACAGTTTTGTAGCTGACTGCGGAAACAGGTGAGTCATCGGTATTGATTTCAATGGTTTTCCATGTCAGTTGACCATTTTCAATACAGAGAAACTGTCCTTCTTCGCCAAGGCTGATACCACGGACAACATCTCCTGTAACAAAGAGCAGAGCCGGTTGCACAGTCGGGAATGACTGTTCATCAAAGCCTCTACCGTCTGCACCCGGAATGCCCTGCGGTCCTTGTTCACCCGGTGGTCCGGTGTAGCCACGGGGACCTTGTGCTCCAGTTTCTCCCTGCACACCTTGGATGCCTTGCTCACCTTGAGGACCAGTTTCACCGATATCCCCTTTGTCACCCTTATCGCCTTTAATGCCTTGGATGCCCTGAATACCTTGTTCTCCCTGTGGTCCGGTTTCACCGATGTCGCCTTTTGGCCCTTGCGGTCCGATTTCTCCCTGAATACCTTGAATTCCCTGTTCTCCCTGCGGTCCGGTGTCGCCAACATCGCCTTTCAGCCCCTGTGGCCCACGGAAGGCAAAAGGTGGCGACCAATCGCCGGAAATTGCCGAGAGTTTGAGGTAAAGGTTACCTGTTGCGGTATCCATGAAGCCGAAATCCGCATCTTCAGCATCGTAGGATGAACGCTCATCCAAAGTTCCGAAGGCATTTATTCGCAGAGATTGTCCGGTTGCACCGCGTTCACCTTGTTCGCCGGTGTCGCCTTTTTCTCCCTTCTCCCCCTGTATGCCTTGCTCGCCTTGAGGACCAATAGCCCCGGTATCGCCTTTTTCTCCTTTTTCTCCGGTTTCACCTTTGTCGCCCTTGTCACCTTTATCGCCTTTTTCGCCCCGCAGACCTTGCGGTCCACGGAAGGGAATCGGCTCTGACCAGTCGGCAGAAGTGGCAGAGAGTTTCAAATACACGTTCCCGGAGTCAAGATCGAGAAAGCCGAAGTTTTCAGCTTCATCATCATAAAGAGCGAGGTCTGCAAGTGGACCAGTAGCATCAACTTGGAAAGCAGCTCCGGTTTCACCGCGCTCGCCTTGCACACCTTGGATGCCCTGTTCGCCTTGATCTCCCTTGTCACCTTTCTCGCCTTTGTCACCCTTTTCCCCTTGGATACCTTGAACACCCTGTTCGCCGCGGTCGCCTTTCTCTCCTTTTGGCAGAAGCATTGGAGCTGACCATTGCCCGGTGGGGACTTGAGCGTTACGGAAACGCCAGTAGGCATCGGTGGAGTTTTGGGAACTGTGCCAGGAAACCGCATCTTCACTGAACTCGCAGGCAAATCCGGCAGAAAGCAGAGCAAAGACCTCTGACTCGGAAATGGCATCGGTGGCAACGGGAACTGGCGATCCAGTACCACCACGGCGGTTGTGAACATTCAAATTGAACTGGTAAATTGCCGATGGCTTTGTTTCCCCGGCGTTAATCCCGATAAGTTCAGTACCCAGCGTGACACTTTCAGCTGTGCCGATGACCGCCACCAGTTCCTGTGTGTTTGTTTCGTCCAGAAAAATGTGGATTTCATTCTTTTCAACGGTGATATTGGTGGAAATCAACTGCGGAGTTTTATCGGGGTTCCAGACATTGGAGGCCACAAACTTCCATGTTTTATTGGCGAGGTCAGCGGTGGGATAAGCCGCCCCGGTTGCGCTGAACACTTTTAATACCAGCTCAATCGGCATACCCCGGAATATCATCGGAAGTTCGGCGGTAGCCTTCTTGGACTCATCAATAAGGGTCGTTGAAAGTTTATTTACCAGCAGATTCGCTGTTACCTGTTCCATTTACACTCCTTTCAATAATTGAGTCGATTGCCCGGATGACCTGCTTTGAGGAGATCATTTTGGTGCATTCGAATTTGTCGTTGATGTTGGTTTTGCGGGGACACCAGAAGAAGTCAAAGTGGTCAAATTCCACCTTGCCGTCATGCCAGCAACCATGGCAGACTACCGGATTATTGATGCGGAAAGGGGTATAAAACTCATTTACCGGGTCAGTAAAGCCGGAAATCAGCACCACGGGAACTTTGCAGCACCATGCCAGCCAACTCAAACCACTGCTCAAACCGATGAACATATCGGCATCCTTGATGAGGTTTATCCGTTCCTGCAAGGGCAAATCCCCGGTGAAATTCTCCGTTCAAAAGGGTATCCGATTCCAGGTGTAGCCCACACCATATTCAGCAGCTCGGTCGATGCACAGCACCCGGTAACCTTGCTTTTTGAGATGCTCTACAACCTCACGCCAGCCGAATGGATTGTTCCAATATTTGCATTGGGAACTTGCCTGTGCCGCTACAACCACATATTTCTCCTTGATCTGCCGTTCAGCGGAGAGATCCACACGGGGCGGCAAGTCAGCAAGTTCATCTCCCGAAAGACCGAGGATGTGACCTGCCGTCCGATGAAGCCCCACTTGACGGAAGTCATAGGGTTGATGGTCTGTATCCCCTTTGAAGAACAGCCCGATATTGTATGTGGCATACGGTTTGAGATTTGCCGCATCTTCCTTGGTTATAAAGGTAATGTCGGGATATTGCTCTTTGAACAGTTTTGCAAGTTCCTGCGTCATTGTGCAATAAACTTTGCAGTTATGCTTCTTCTGAAAACGCTCCACATAGCTGAACCACGCAATGGTGTCACCCAACGCTCCTTTGGGAAGTTGGATCAGCACCTCTTTCCCGGCAAGATCCATATCATGCTTGAAAATCGGCTTGCTCAAATCGGTTCGGCGGTAGATTTCCAAACCGAAACGCAGATAGAACTTTTTGACGCTCTCTACCATGCACCCCGGCTGAACATCCATGGAGTACAGGAGGTTGCCGGTATCAAGGTCGGTAAAAACACATCTGTAATCACCACTTGAGGGGAAAAGTATCCGCAAGCCGTAGTTGATATCAAATTTGATACCTTCAATAGCGTCCTGCGTTGGATCTTTCGGCGGCAAAGCAAAGGTGGGTTCCTGGACGGGAGCTGATTCTGCCGATGTCGCAGGAACAGAATCACATTTTATTGTAAAATCATTCACTTTCAGATTCCTCTGTTGTTAAAAATTCGATGTAAGCCCCCGATTCGGAGGTAACGATGGCATCGGTGGCACTGGATACTGCAAAGGCACTGGCTCCGCTTGCTACATGAAAAGAACCGCCAGCTTCAACGGTAACGCTGGTAGCGTTGTTGTAACGGGAGAGGTATAGTGTTCCTCCGTTTGCCACTGTAACATTTGTGGCGTTGCACTGACTGCTGTGGAAAACTGCATAACCGCCAATGGTCATATCGTTGACAGAACAGTTTTGAGAAATGTAAATCGAACCTCCTGATTCCACGTTCACACCCGACATTCCGCAAGTGTAGCACACAGTCACATTCCCCAGCGGTTTCACGGTCATATACTCGACATTGCAGTAGTTGGAAATCATCATATAACCGCCGATGGAACAACTGGTAAAACCACAGTAGTTTCCGCAATAAAGGTAGCCATTTTGAGCATCAATGTTTGCCACCTGGCACATGGAGTAGATTTCCACCCGACCGCCATCAGAAACATTCAAGCCGTTCCACTCACAATTACTGGCAAGAGTAAAGCTGCCGCTGGAAAAAACAGTGGCATTGCCGCCGTTACAGGCGTACCGAAGTCCGCAGTATCCACCAGAGTTGACGGTCAGATGTCTTCCGGAACAACCACTGGAAAAGTAAATCCAGCCGTTGATGTCAGCAGAAGTCACTGCACCTCCGTTGGAAACATATGTAGTTCCATAGCGGTCAATTACAGGACTTATTGCTCGCCCGAAATTGGTCACATAGAGATAGGCACTGGAATGGATCGTTGTTCGGATTGCCGTTCCAAAGAAGTCAGCG
>JAFTUS010000222.1 GCA_017466125.1 Lentisphaeria bacterium
CCGCTCAACGCCCCGATAAAATACGCTACGCTCTTTTTTCGAGGCATCGCTCCCGGCGAGTGGTATTGCCTCATGCGAGGCAATATCGACGCTACGCTTGTACTTTCGCCGCCATTTTAAGGCGGCGACCAGCGTTCCGCCGCTGGATCACGTCCGGGTACGACCCGGGGCGGGGTACGCGCTGCGCGCGGATTTTTGTCTATGTTTAGTACACAGCCTTACAATTCATCCCGGCGGGGAATGGAATTCGCCGCGCCTTTGATCGAAATACAGTGCGCCGATGCCTTTGACGCTGTCAGCAAAGCCTCCTGAATGGATTTCCCGCAGACCGTTTCCGCCAGAAAATAGCCGATGAACGTATCTCCGGCAGCGGTGGTATCGACCACCTTTTCCACCTCACAGGCGGGAACAAAGACCGTTTCACCCGCTCCCGCACCCGCATAGACTGCGCCTTGCGCCCCGAGGGTCATAAGGATATTGGTTTGCGGATATTTATTCCGCAATGCGGCAAGGACCGTTTTGTGATCGCTCTCAACAGCAACTCCGGCAAGATCGGCCCCCTCCACCTCATTGACGACAAAGGTATCCACTTTGGCAAGGTCGAGTTTCAACACATTTTCCCGCATGGGGGCGGGGTTGAAAAAGACCCGCATCCCCTGTTTTACGGCACAGTTGATGATGTATTCCAAATCGTTGATCTCATTCTGGAGCAGCAGAATATCTCCGGTCGAAAAAGCGGAAAGAGTATTTTCAATATCCGTTGCGGAGATATTCTGATTGGCTCCGCCGTAAAGAACGATGCAGTTCTCCCCCGCATCCGAAACCTGGATCATGGCGCACCCGGTCAACTCACCGGGGGCAACGCAGAGGTAACGGCAGTCTACGCCTGACTCTTCGAGAATTTCTTTGAGAAAAAGACCGTCTCCGCCGATCCGTCCGGCATGAAAGACCTTTGCTCCGCTGCGGGCAAGCGCAAGCGACTGGTTTAACCCTTTTCCGCCCGCAAACCGTTCAAAACTGTTGGCGGCAAGCGTCTCCCCCGGACGGACAAAATGCGGAACCTGACAGACATTATCAATATTCAAAGAGCCGAAATTCAGAATTTTCATATCCCCCTCACAAGTGTTGTAATTCACTTCTGCGCAGCAGAACACCGGCATCGGCAAGAGATTTCTGCAGCTTTGCAACATCGGTCTTCTGAATGGAACTGCCGCTGTCAAGCGCAAGTGCCGCTGCCATTCCAGCCGCCTGTCCGGTCAATGCGGCACTCGGGATCACACGGGTGATCTCCCATGCGTCACCGTCAGCACCGGTGCAACGTCCGGCGGCGATCAGATTTTCCGGTCCGCTCTGCGTATACAGTGAACGGAACGGGATCTCCCATACCGGCCCGGCATTGCGCCAGTCCCCCGTCATGCCGATCGAGTCGTCAAAATCAGCGGCGGCATCTTTCTCTTTCAGCACCCATGCGGCATCGATCGACCAAATCGTTCTGTACTGCGGCATAGCGGGAACAAAGAGCGGATAACGCTCATAACGGCTCTCCTGCTGCCCGGCGTAGCGTTCCCGCAGAATTCTGCGGCTGGCAAGCATATAATCAGAGACCTTTTTGCCGTCGATCCCCTGCAAATTGGCATTATCGTTGTGAGGATAAATAAAGACCTCATCGCCCAGACCGCCGCAAAATTCGCCGTTGTCCTTTCTGTTGCGGACAAACTCCAACGCCCAGACTGCCAGCATGTTACTGCCGCAGTGACAGGGCACATGGCATTTGCGGTAGAGTTCCGCATCGCCTGTGGCATCAATAAAGGCATCCGCCGAAACCGTACCGACTCCGCTTTTGTTGCAAACCGTTACAGATGAAATCTTTGAACCATCCTGTTCAACTCCGCAAACCACGGTATCGAACCAGACATCGATGTTATTTTTCTCCAGAAATTCATCCAGAGCAAGAATGTAGGCGGCGGGAGAAAAAACACAGCGGTAACGTTTTATTTCAGGAGCATTCCGCTCCTTGCGCCATTCAGCGGGAACCTCCCCCGGACCATATTTGATCGAACAGTGCAAAAGTTCTTCGGCGATCCCGAAAGTGACCTGTCTGCCGTTTCCGTCGCACAGCGGCAGATAAACGTAAACCAGCCCCGCCGTAGCAAGACCGCCGCAATAAACAGTCTTTTCGATCAAAACCGTTTTTTTGCCGCATCGTGCCGCCTGAACCGCCGCAGCGACCCCGGCAATACCGCCGCCGACCACGGCGACATCATACTTTTTATCAAAATCGATATTCATTTCCACACCTCTTTGTACTATTCGATCCGGAGACGGGCGGCGAGCGATGCCAACTCCACTCCGGCAAGTTTCACATTGACGACCTCCCCGAGTTGAAGTTTTCCGCCGTAACGGTTTTTGAATTCGTACGCCAACTCCGGGATCATAAAGGTCAAACGGTCATCCTGCCGATGGGCAAAGACCGCACTGCCGCTCCAATCCGGATGCTGGATGAAATAAACCAGCGTCCAGAATTCATTGCAGGTACGTTCCAGACGGCGGCGGATGAGTGCCGCATCTTCCGATACGAAAAGTTTCCGTTCCAGTTCGTCCGCCTCCATCAGCGGTTCATTTTTCAGATAACGCCGCAACTGCTGGTGCGCCAGCAAATCGGCGTAACGGCGCAACGGACTGGTCACGCGCACATAGGGTTCAAGCCCCAATCCTGAATGTTTGCCCGATACCGTCTGAACCACACCGGGCGAACAGGCTTTGCGCAACGCGAACATCTCCACAAAACTCTCCCCCCGCTCTTCGATTTCCGGCGGAGGCTGAACGACAAAGGGCAGCGGGATACCGTTTTCTTCCGCAAACTTTGCCACAGCCGCACCGGCGGCAAGCATGGCATTGGCAACAAGTTCCCGTTCCGGCGTGACCGGGCATGGTGTGATCTCCACGTTGCCGTCAACGAGTTTTATTTTGACCTCCGGCAGGCGGATAAAAAGCGCACCGCTGCTGCGCCGGAACTCCTTGAAACGCTCCAATTCACTGCGCAGAGAGCGCAGCGGCTCCTCTTCCCAGCAGTCGGCGGCATCCCCGTAGGACATGCGTTTGACTTTGATGCGGGAGAGGGTCATTTTTTCCAGCACCGCCTCCCCGTCAGGAGCAATGCGGATGCCGAAACTCAATGCCGGACTGGTCTCCTGAAGCCCCAGCCCGAAAAGTTCCGTTGCCTTTTCCGGCAGCATGTGGGTTATTTTTTCGGGCAGATAGAGATTTTCGCCGCGTCCTTTCGCCTCTTCGTCAAGAGGAGAGTCCGGCGTGACCACTGCGGCGGGGTCGGCAACATGCACCCATACCAGACCGTCGGCAAAACTGACGGCATCATCGGGATCATTGCTCCCGGCATCGTCAATGGCAAGCGCAGTCATTGCAAAGAGTTCTTCGCGTTCCTCTTCCGGCAAATCATCCAGTTCCAGTGCGGGGTCTTCGAGCAGAACATCCGCCCGTGCGGGGTGGGGATCGACCAATTCATTCCAGAAACCGATTTTCAACAGCAGATCGTGCGCCTTTTCCGGCGTTGCCTCAATGCCGAGGTCTTTCAGCAGACGGCTGGAAGGCGTGCGGCCGAATGCGACTTGTTCGATCTCCCGCAAACTGACGGCGTCGCTCTCTTGAACCGCCCCGTTGCGGATGCGTTCCAGCAGGGCTTCACGGGCGGCCTTTTCGTTTTCCTTATCGGCTTTTGCTTTCAGCTTGGCGGCGATCGTTTCCGGCGGCAGAACCTTTACCCCGCCGGAAACAGAACCGGAAAACCACATGCCATCTGACAGCAGTTTCCAGGCGGAATAAGCGGCTGAAACAGAGTTGGAAGAATAGAGCAGTTCCGTAAAATCAGCAAAAGAGAAAGTCTCCTCCTCCATCAACTCCGCAACCTCCTGACAATCGGGCAAGGGCAGTTCCGCCGGAGGCAGGGAAGTCACCGGCCCCGGATGCAGAAATTCAATATCTTTCGGGCGGACACTTTTGCTGCTGCCGCCCTCGATGCGGATCGAAATTTTATCATCATTCAGTGCCGTTACGCAGGCACAGCGGCCGTGGTAGAGTACCAGAGCATCCGTTTTCAAAAGGGCCATATCATCTCCTCAATCACAAACTACGGTATAATGTACTTGCAGGAGACGTTTTTTTCAAGTTTTTTACTCAAAAAAAATCAAATTCAAGGTTGTAAAACCGTAAAACCGCTCTATATTAGTTCCAGTTCCATATAACAATAAGAGGTTTCAATATGGCAAAAGTAACAATTTTGGGCAGTGCGGCGGCGGAAGGAATTCCGGCAATGTTCTGCAATTGCCGCGTCTGTCAGGAGGCGTGGAAAAACGGCGGTAAAGATATCCGCAAACGTGCGGCATACAAACTCAATGACCATGTGCGCATCGACTTCGGTCCGGACACTCTTTACCAGGAGCATCAGTACCAACTCCACTCCGAAAATCTGAAACACGTCTTTATCACGCACAATCACGAAGATCACATCGACACTCATCTGCTGGTGTACCGTATGCCCGGTTTCTCCGTGGTCGAACCGGATAATATCCTCAACATCTACGGCAGTGACGGCATCTATCATAAAATCCATCAGAATTTCTGGAAAATGTTCCATTTTGAAGGAGATTTTGCAAAATTCCGTCTGAACCCGGTCAAACTTCAGCCTTTTGAACATATCGTTCTTGAAGATGAGGATATGGAATTTTACGCTCTCAAAGCCGATCACATGTGGGACCAGGTGCTGGACCGCCCCTTCTTTTACGTTTTCCGCAACGGAAAATCCTGGGCGATGATCGCCAATGATACCGGGTATTTCCCGGATGAAACGTGGGCGTTTCTGGAAGAAAAGAAGTTCAAATTCGATCTGGTCATCACCGATTGCACCGGCGGCGTGAACGATATTGAACACGGTCACATGTCCGGGAAATGGGTACTCGACACCAAGAAACGTCTGGAAAAGATCGGTTCCGTAACAGCCGACACCAAATACTACATCAACCACTTTTCACACAACGGCAACGCCACCCACGCCGAACTGGAGGCGCATTACAACCCCCACGGCATTCAGGTCGGCTACGACGGCCTTGAAATCGAATACTGATAACACGGTATTGCAAAACTGCTGCCTCTCCATTGAAGAGAAGCAGCAGTTTTTCTGTTTATCGGAACACTCAGTTTCGCTTCCGGCTGAAGAGAATACTTGCCAATAATGCCAGCCCGAGGAACATGGGATAGATCAATAAAGTGATAAGTTCCAGACTGGCAAGTTTGACCCGGGCTTCTTTGGCGATCCCAACCGCAATGAGGATTTGTGCGCCGTATGGAATAATTCCCTGAATTACACAGGAAGCGGCATCCAGAATACTGGCGATGCGGCGGGGATCACAGGAGTATTTCAGCGACATATCGCGGGCGATCGGTCCGGCAATGACAATAGCGACCGTATTGTTGGCGGTGAACAAATTGACCACGCTGACCAGCAATGCGACGCCGAATTCACATCCCCGACGGCTTTTGACCATCAGCGAAATCTTTTTCAGCAGAAACTCAATTCCGCCGTTGGCACG
>JAFTUS010000223.1 GCA_017466125.1 Lentisphaeria bacterium
CAAAAAAGAACCTTACCCCGCAGGGGTGGTTCGACCCCGTCAGGGGTGCGCGAGCATTGCGCAGGGCAATCCAAGTGCCGGAGCCATTTTTATTGCTTGCAATAAAAATTTTAATACCGTCCGTCCCCGTCCGTACCCTCCGTACCTATCCGTACCTGTCCGTACCTATCCGTACCCTCCGTACCTTACCGGGGTATCGTTATGGTAAAACACGTTCTTTCGTTCGGGGTGCTTTCTACGGAGATTTCCCATTGATGGGCGGATATCACGCTTTTTACAAAGGCAAGCCCCAAGCCGAAACCGCCTTGCGCACGACTGGCGTCCGCACGGTAGAAGCGGTCAAAAACATGCGGTATATCTTCTTTGCGGATCCCGCATCCGGTATCGCTGACTTGCAGCAGCAGATTTTTTTCCGTCACACGCAAACTCAAAATGACCTTGCCGTTTTCAGGCGTGAATTTCAGCGCATTGTCCACAAGGTTGCTGACCGCACGGGGCAGTTTGCTGCGGTCGGCATCCACAGTACAGGGTTCCGCAGGCAAATCCAGTTCAAACCGGATCTTCTTATCATCCGCAAGCGGAATGAGCAATTCGTGGATCTCTTCCAGCAATTCCTGAAGCAGCAGCGGCTCTTTCTTTATGGAGTCGGGGTGCGCATTGGTCCGGGTGATTTCCAGCATGGTATTGACAAGATCGCGCATCCTTGAACACTCTTCAGCGGCATCGATGCACGCTTCGTAGTAATCGCTCTTTTCCCGCGGACGGCTCAACACAAGTTCCAACGCTCCGCTCATGCGGGTCAGCGGAGTACGCAAGTCATGCGCCACATTGTCCGTCACCTGACGCAATTCCTGCATCAGATTTCCCGTTACGTTGTTCAGATGATTGAAACGGCTGATGACCGAACGGAGTTCTTCACTGTCGCCTTTCACATCGATACGGTAACTGTAATCCCCTCCCGCCGAAATCTTGTCGATCGTATCATTGATCTTCTTCAATCCGCCTGTAAATTGCCGCGCCAGAACGTAACCGATCACGCACCCGACAACGGTCAGAACCAGTGTCAACGGCAGAAAAAGCGCAAGGTCATACATCAACGCCTGGGTCAGACTGCTGATGTTGCGCCCGAATACCAGTATTTTTCCGTCAGGGAAACGGTACAGCAAAATCCGGAAAGGCGCGTGCAGCAGTTTCTGCTCAACGAAAGAGAAAGGTACTCCATCCGCCGGAGTTGACACTGTAACATTATCTGCCGCAGGCGGATAAGAAAAAAACGGCGTTCCATCATCTCCGCACAGTTGAAAAAAACTGTTCTCCCGTCCCGACGCCAGAAGATACTGACGCCAGGCGCGTTTCAACCGGTTCTCCCCCTCCGCCGGGTTCAAACGGCGGGAAAAAATCACTTCACTGCCGGATAACTGTACTTCGTAGCAATCGCCGGAACGGATGATGTAACAGGTGTAATATCTGCCGTGTTCTCCGGTCGTCCGGTAGAGATAGAGGGGAACTGCATTCGGAAAACGCTCTTCAAGAACGCTCCACTGCGCAGCGGGCAGATCATCCAGTTGAACGAATTCCCCCAGCGGATTGCTTCTGCTGCCGACAAAGAACAGCCGCTGCTGTTCCCCTGCCAGCGACAACGCATTCCGGTCCCCCTCCTGAATAAGCCGTTCTCTGGCAACACGGGTAAACAAAAGAAAGATCAGGAGAGAGGAAACGGAGAAAAGAAGCGCGTAACTGAGCGTGACCTTGAATTTCAGCGACGTTCCTGAACGCACTTTACTCCAGAACATACCCCACTCCCCGCACCGTATGGATCAATGGGCGTTCACCGGGCTTATCCACTTTTTCCCGGAGTTTGTAGATGCGCGCCTCCACAATATTGGTCTGGGGGTCGAAATTATACTCCCATACATGTTCCATGATCATGGATTTGGTAATGACCTGCGGAGAGTTTCTCATCAGGTATTCCAGAAGTTGGAACTCCTTGGGCTGAAGTTCGATGACCCGTTCGCCGCGGCTGACCTTGCGCCGCACAAGATCCATTGCCAGGTCGGCGACTTCAAGCGTCGTCGGTGTTGAGGAAATAGAGTTGCGCCGCAGTTGAGCCTGAATATTGGCAAGCAGTTCCGAAAACGAAAAAGGTTTGACCAGATAGATGTCACAGCCCGCCTGAAGCCCCCTCACCCGGTCTTCCACGGAATTGCGGGCACTCAACACGATCACAGGCGTATTGATTTGCGCCGCCCGCATCTGTTCGATGACGGTAAGTCCATCCATCTGCGGCAGCATCACATCGATGATCGCCAAGTCGAAAGGCGTCTCCCTGACCATCTGCAATCCGGTTGCGCCGTCGTTTGCGCTGCTGACCATATACCCGGCTTCTTCCAGTCCTTTGGTAATAAAAGCGGCGGTTTTGGCATCATCTTCGATCAACAGGATCTTCATAGCAAGGACCTTTCTGAGTTCTGTATTTACTTCAATTCGTTCTGCTGGGCGACCAGCCGGTCGGCTCCGTATTGTTTGCGGAGTTTCGGTTTCTCGATCTTTCCGGTGGGGTTGCGGGGAACTTCTGCAAAAATGATCTTGCGCGGCCGCTGATAGCGGGGCAGATCCAGACAGAATTCATTTACCGCTTCTTCGGTGAGTTCATATCCGGGTTTCACTTCGATGATCGCGGCGGCGATCTCACCGAGCCGCACATCGGGCAACCCGATGACCGCCACATCTTTTATGGCGATATTGCGCCGCAAGAAGTCTTCGATCTGAACGGGATAAAGGTTTTCACCGCCGGTGATGATAACATCTTTTTTGCGATCGACCAGATAGATGAAGCCTTCGCTTGATACCTGGGCCATATCCCCGGTAAAGAGCCAGCCGTCATCGGAAAGCACCTTGCGGGTCGCCTCTTCATCTTTGTAATAACACTTCATTACGCCGTCACCGCGTACAGCGAGTTCGCCGACTTCGCCCTGCGGAACTTCCCGGCGGTTGTCATCGACGATTTTGGTTTCCCAACCGTACCCGGCAACGCCGATCGCCCCCACATGGTCGATATTTTCCACGCCGAGGTGAACCGCACCGGGTCCGATGGATTCGCTCAATCCGTAGTTGGTATCGTAATCGTGTGACGGGAAACAATTTTTCCAGCGTTTGATCAGACTGGGCGGAACCGGCTGTGCGCCGATGTGCATAAGCCGCCACTGGTCAAGTTCATAATCACTCAATTTGATTTCGCCGCTGTCAATGGCATCAAGGATGTCCTGTGCCCACGGAACCAACAGCCAGACGATGGAACATTTTTCCTCCGAAACGGCACGCAGGATCCATTCGGGCTTGACGCCTTTGAGAAGAACGGCTTTACCGCCGACAAGGAAACTGCCGAACCAGTGCATCTTCGCCCCGGTATGGTACAGCGGCGGAATACAGAGAAACGTATCTTCACGGGTTTGCGAGTGGTGTTTCTGCTCCACCTTGCAGGCATGGACCAGACTGCGGTGACGGTGGACGATCGCCTTGGGAAACCCGGTCGTACCGCTGGAAAAGTAGATCGCCGCTTCATCATCATCGTCCAGCGGGATCTGCGGTGACTTGCTGGAACAGTACGAAACAAGGTTCTGATACGGTTCAGCAAATGACGGACAATCTTCGCCGACGTAGATGAGGGAGCGCACTTTGGGCAGCCGGTCGCAGATCGCTTCGACGCGACCGATGAACTCCGGACCGAAAATCAGCACTTCAGCATCGGCAAGTTCCAGACAGTATTTGATTTCATCGGGAGTATAACGGAAGTTGAGCGGCACAGCCATCGCGCCGCTTTTCAGGATGCCGAAATAGATCGGCAACCACTCCAGACAGTTCATCAGAAGAATGGCGACTTTGCTGCCCTTGCGCATACGGCGGGTCAGCAGAAAGTTTGCCATACGGTTTGCCTTGCGGTCAAATTCGCTCCATGTAAGTTCGGAGCGGAAAGAATCGATCCGGCTGGGTTCGATCAGCGAGAACTCTCTCCACGTGGTATGGCGTTTTTCCAATTCCTGCGGATTGATCTCGATCAAAGCGACATCATTGCCGTAACGTTCAGCATTCTGTTCCAATATTTGTGTGATCGGCATAATAAGACCTTACCATTATTCAAAATCATTTAAAATAATAATTTACCCCACATTGTACCAATAGTCAAGAAAAAATCCGATAAAAAACGAAAGAAAACCCCATATTTCGGTCAGCGGCATTTTATCAGCAATACCCTGCGGGTCTTTTCCGTTACCGGAGCAACTGCACAATGACGGATGCCGCATGCCCAGAAAATCATCTCCTTATCATCCCGTAAAACCGGGTAATTTGCATCCGCAGTCAACTTGCGGTCCGTCCGGAGTTTTTTGAGTGAAACGGCATCCTGTCTGCCGAACGGGATCAGTTTATCCCCGTTCCGGCGGCTGGTCAGAAAAAATATTTCCGGCGCAGCATCCGCATCGAAACAGCAACTCCAATCGTCCGTTTTTTCCGGCATTTTCTCCACGATCTGCCGTTCAAAAGAAAATCTGCCCCAACGGACACTCTTCTGCGTCTCCCACTGCCAGCAGACGTCCGCAGGATGTTCTTTCTCCGTTTCGACCCAGACATACTCTCCCTGAACGGCAAAGAAAAGCCCGTTACGGAACGGGATCAGCCGTTTTTCAGCAGAAGAAACAGAGATCTCCCGGCGGAAACGGCAGAACAACGCCCGATCAGGAATGAATTCCTCCGCAGTTTTCTCACTTGCAAACAACCGTAAAACCCGGATCTGTAAAGCCGGATGCAGACTCCGCCAGAACTCCAGCGGCGTCTTCGTTTCCCGGCGGATCATCTGATACTTTTCCCAAGCCGTCTGCTCCAGAAATTCCGCATCTTCGGTAAGTGCATCCAGAGAACGGCTCAGATCCGTAAGTGCATGGGGAACTTTTCCGACCAGTGTTTTCAGCAGATCGTTACGGAGGAAGTTACGCAGATATTTTTCGTCAGAATTGCTGGAATCCAAAGCAAAGTGTGTCACGCCGTTCTCTTTGAGAAAAGCCTCGATCTCCTGACGGGAAAACCCGAGCAGCGGACGCAGTATCGTCACGCCGCCGACCGTACGGCTCCGGCGCAAAGCCGCCAGCCCGGAAACATTACTGCCGCGCAGCAGCCGCAGAAAAAGCGTTTCGATGCGGTCGTCCCGATGATGTCCCAGCACGACTGCACTGCCGGGAGCAGCGGCAAGTCTCTGCCAGATTTTCAAACGTTCCTCCCGTGCCCTCGCCTCAAGGTTGCCGCCGGTCAATCCGGAAAGATGAAAACATTGAAACGCGATCCCGCGTCCGGCGGCAAACGCCTCTGCCGCTTTCTCTTCGCGGTCGGACTCCTCTCCCCGCAAATGATGATTGATGTGAACCGCAGTCAATGCAAAACCGAAACGTTCCGCAAACCGGTGCGTGACCAGCAAAGCGGCACAACTGTCCGCCCCGCCGGAAAAGCCGACGAACACCCGTCCGCCGGAAAAAGCGGCAAAAAGTTCTGCACATCGTTCAATATTCATTTGTAATCTCTCTGTTTTGAATTATAATAATATAGCAGAAAAATATTAAAAAACAAGGAGAAAATCATGGCTTATATCGTTGTTGCCACACAGAATGAGCATAAAGTGGACGAATATCGGGAACTTTTGAAAGATCAGGGCGTGGAACTGCGCTCTCTGAAAGAGTATCCGAACTTCCCCGAAGTGGAGGAAAACGGCAAAACTTTTGCCGAAAATGCCGCCCTGAAAGCAGTCGCCGCCAGCAAATACTGCGACGTACCCGCATTTGCCGATGATTCCGGTCTGGAAGTGGAGGCTCTCGACGGCCGCCCCGGGATCTACTCCGCCCGCTACGCACCGACTTCCGCCGAACGGATCGAAAAACTGCTGGGTGAACTTGAGGGATGCGAAAACCGCCGCGCCCGTTTCGTCTGCGTTATCGCTATCGCCATCAACGGTGAAGTCATCGAGACCTTTGAGGGTGAAGTAAAAGGCGTTATTACAGCAATTCCCCGCGGCGAAGGCGGTTTCGGCTACGACCCCGTATTTCAGCCCGACGGTTACGATCAGACATTCGGAGAAATGGCACCGGAGTTGAAAAATTCCATCAGCCACCGCGCCAACGCCGTCAAAAAAGCGGTTGAATTCATCGAGGACGAAATGTCCGTGCTTGACAGCGATTTTTGAAAACTGCCAAGGAATTTGAAAAAAAATCGGATTTTTCCTTGACAAATCCGTTTTTTTGAGTATATTACTTTCTTTGAGGTTTTGGGCCGCGGGCAGTCGCCGTTGAATGGCTGTTGTTTTCGATTTCCGGAGCAATGGTATTCATTGGAGGAAAGTCCGGACTGCACAGAGCAGGGAATCCTTTTGAAAAGAAGGATGCTGTGGACGATATTCCACGGAAAGGATAGCGCAACAGAAAGATACCGCCACGCTTCTCCGGAAACGTGGTAAGGGTGAAATGGCGGGGTAAGAGCCCGCCGGGTGCCGGTGAGAGCCGCATCGCATGGCAAACCCTTCCCGCAGCAAGACCAAATAGGGAATGAGCCGTTGCTCGCGGCGTTATGAATTCCGGGTTCTGGTCGCACAGACAGATGATTGCCGTCCCGCTTGCGGGATACAAAATCCGGCTTACAGCGGCGCGAAACCTCATTGTGAATTGTGAATAAATGGAAAGAGAAAAAATGGCAAAGTTTGCGATCCTGAGTGACATACACGGAAACATTCAGGCTTTGGAAGTTGTTTTGGCAAAGTGCGAAAAACTGGGAGTGACGAAATTCATCTCCCTCGGTGATATTGTCGGCTATAACGGCAACCCGGCTGAATGTCTGAAAATCGTCCGCAGTCTCGATCTTGTTGCCGCTGTACGCGGAAATCATGACGAATACGCCGGAAATGACAATGAAGATATCGTCGGCTTCAATCCCCATGCCAAAGCAGCAGTCTCCTGGACGCGCTCCCAACTCTCCGATGAGGAACGATCGTGGCTGATGGCAACTCCCTATCGCAAAAGCGTCCCCATGGATGTTCCCGGCTGTAATACCACGATCGTTCATGCGACGCTGGATTCCCCCGAAAACTGGGGCTATATCTTCGACATGCACCATGCCATTGACAACTTCACTTACCAGTTTACTCCGCTGTGCTTCTGCGGTCACTCCCATGTGCCGCTCGCTTTCTGCAAAAAGCCGATCACTGCGATCAACGAACGGCAGGTGGAAGAGTTGAATGAATGGGTCGTTGCGCCCAACAGCGAGGATTTCTCCAAAGAGTGCGAATTCCATGTGGAGATCCGCGCCGGTCACAAATATCTTTTCAACATCGGCAGCATCGGTCAGCCCCGCAACCATGACAACCGTGCCAGTTTTGCTGTGCTTGACACCGACCGCAAAACCGTCAGCCGCTACTGCCTGCCTTACGACATCGCCGCAACGCAGGAACGAATCCGCTCTGTCGGTCTGCCGGAGCGGTTGGCAAACCGCCTGATTTCCGGTATCTGATGACACAGGAAGTTCAACGCATTCTGGTTGTAAAACCCAGCAGTCTGGGAGATATCCTTCACGTATTTCCCGCCCTTGCTCTGCTCAGAGAATGTTATCCGAAATCGGAAATGGACTTCCTTATCCATCCCGCATTTGCCCCGGTTCTGGACTATTCGCCCTTTCCGGTCAGCCGTAAAATCCTGTTTGAACGGAAGAAGATGGGCAAACTGAAAAGTTGTCTGCCGGAGATCCTGAAACTCTGCCTCGAATTGCGCCGGGAGAAATATGATCTCATCCTCGATTTTCAGGGTCTCTTCCGCAGTGCAGTTTTTGCACGCTGGGCGGCGCGGGGCGCGGTTGTCCGCGGCTTCGCTCACCCCAGAGAACCCGTTTCCGCTCTTTTTTACAGCGAAAAAGTTGATGTGCCGCCGACTCACGCCGTTGAACGTTATGTCAATATGCTGGATCTGCCCGATCATATCAAGTGGAACCGCAGTGCGTTTCCGCTCCCGGAAAATCCGCAGGCACTTGCTTCGCTTACCGCCAAGACAGGCCCCCTGCCCCCGCAGTTGATCGCCCTGATCCCCGGTGCCCGCTGGGAGAGCAAAATGTTTCCGCCGGAACTTTTCGCCCAGATCGCCAACCATATTGCCGCCCATGCTCCGCAAACTGCGTTTTGTGTGATCGGCAGCAAAGACGACATCGCACTGGAAGAAAAAATCGCCGGACTTCTGCATCCGGAAGTAAAACTGCTCTCCACGGCAGGAAAAACATCACTCGCAGAGATGATGGAACTTCTCAGACATTCCGCAGCAGCGGTCAGCAACGACTCCGGCCCCGCCCATGCCGCTGCCGCACTGAATATACCGGTATTCAGTTTCTTCGGTTCGACCGATCCGGAGAAAACGGCTCCGTTCTGTCCGCAGGGCAAAGTCTATCAATTACCCCTGCCCTGTGCAAAATGTCTGAAACGCACCTGTCCGCAACCGGAGGCGGAACAGTTGCAATGTCATAAACTCGATCCGGAAAAAATCGCTTCCGATATTCTTGAATGCATCAATAACTGAGGAGGAAAAATGAACAGCCGCAAATTATTTCTGACCCTGTTTCTTGCAGTATTGACGGCAATGCCGCTTGCCGCACAAGTGGGGCTTTCCATCAAACTGAACCGCATGACTTACATGATCTACGAACCGGTCCACGCATTTGTCGCCATACGGAATGACTCCGGGCGGGCACTGGTATTCGGAACCAATCCCCGGCTTCAGGGTTTCATTCTTTTTGACATCCGCGATCAGCACAACCGGCGGGTCCCCAAAAAAGGAAATGCAGAAATCTCCGTTACCGATCTTCTGATCAATGCCGGAGAGACCAAACCGCTCTTTTTCCGCCTCGACCGCTTTTACGACCTGACCAAACCCGGCATTTACCGCGTAAAAGTCTATATTTCCCACCCGCAGCTCCCGAACGATTTTGAAAGCAAAGAGTCGATTTTCTGGGTCGCAAACGGCTCTCCGATCTGGAAGAAAACGGTAGGACTTCCCAAACTGGATGACAATGACAAGTCGGACATCGAGTCCCGCACCTATACCATCCGGGCACTGTTTGACGGACAGACGCGCTATTACTATCTGGTCGTTGAAGATGAAGAACATATCTACGGAGTTATGCGCATCGGCAAGGCTCTCGGACAGGAAAAAATCCACGCCGAAGTCGATATGCTCAGCCGTATCCATATCTTAAATCCGATCTCAACCAATGTCCACCATCATCTCTCTTTTGCCCTTGACGGCAGCAACACCATCAACCAATACTGGAAAAACACAGAGACCATTCCAACGTTGATGCGGGACCGCTCCGGCAAAGTGTTCGTTGCGGGCGGCGCACCCGCCCTTCAGGGGATCGACTACAAGACGCTCGACCCCAAACAGAAAAATGCCGACCAACTGACCCGGGAGTTTGAAGAGGCCTACCAACTTCAAAATCCCGGCAAAAATACGGTTCCCCGGAAAAATGAAGGACTGGTCGATTTGGGAAAATCCCTTGAAAATTAAAAAAAAACAGGATTTGACTTGACTTTTCGGCAGAAAGTTGTTATTTTATAAACATGTTTGTTTTTATTAACCGATTGGAGGAAATAAGATGTTTGATCCCGATGAAATGCTCATGGAATTGGAAGAGCGCATGATGAAGACCGAAGAGGCTCTGAAACAGAACTTCAATGGTATCCGTACCGGCAAAGCCTCCCCCGCACTGGTGGAGAACGTAATGGTCGAATACTACGGCTGCAACACCCGTCTGAAAGAATTGGCAGGTATCTCCGCCCCCGAACCGCGTCTGCTGGTCATCCAGCCGTGGGACGCCTCTGCGGTTGCCGCCGTTGAAAAAGCGATCCTCGCCTCCAACCTCGGCATCACTCCCATGAGTGACGGCAAGACCCTCAAACTCCCCATTCCGGAATTGAGTCAGGATCGCCGTCAGGCTTTGGCAAAACAGGCCAAAGGTGCTGTGGAAGATGCAAAGGTCGCTCTCCGCAATCTGCGCCGTGAAGGCAATGATGCTATCAAAAAAGCCCTCAAAGACAGCGACATCACCGAAGATGAAAACAAGAAACTGCTGGATGAGGTTCAGAAACTCACCGACCGTTACATCGCTTCGCTGGACAAAGAACTGACTGTCAAAGAAAAAGAACTGATGACGGTCTGATGACGAAGAAAAGTACATCTTCAAAAAACGCCTGCCGTAAAAAAAACGGCGGCGTTTTTTTGCGTATTTTATTTGCGGCAGCGGTTGCGGCATTTGTACTGCGGCTTTTCGTAAGCAGTGAACTCGGAGCAATCAATTACGGACTCAACAGCGTTTATTCTCCCTCAAAACTGACGGATCTTGCCACTTATATGGATTTGGCACAGCAAGTTGTCAAGGGGGAATATACCGGAGTATTCTACTATCAACCCTTTTATTACGCCGTCTTTCTTCCAGCGATCTATTTTGTCTGCAACTCCATAAAGGCGGTGATTTTCGTTCAGTGCCTGACGGGGGCGTTGACCGTCTTTCTTGCCGGTCTTTGCGGGGCAAAACTTTTCGGGAAAAAAGCGGGTATATGTGCGGCGGTCCTCTGCGGGATATCCACTCCGCTGCTGCTCTACACGCCGTATCACCAGAACGAAACATTACAGGCATTCAATTTAACGTTGCTTTTCTTTCTGACCCTTTCCGCATTGGGGAAATGGAGCGGAAAACGCTGGTTCGGAGTCGGAATTTTTGCGGGCATCGCTATTCTGACCCGCGGAAATATCTGGCTGCTGCTGCCGGTGATTTTTGCGGCACTTCTTCTGGATGGTCTCCGGCAGAAACAACGCTGGTGTTCCATTGTAAAAATGGTTCTGCTAACCTTATTTGCGCTGTTGCTTGTTCAAGCTCCGTTCATCTGGCACAACAGCAGAGAACTGGGGCGTTTGAGCGGGCCCAGCACGGCGGCAGATGCGGTGCTGGCATTGGGAAACACTCCGGAAGCCCCTGCCGGCGGGCGTGACCCCGGACTTCCGGCAGGTCCGATGGAGTACCCCGAAGCCTATCATCAATGGATGGCATCGGGCAAATCCTCTGCGCAAAACATGCTGGACTGGCTGAAAAGCGAACCGCTGGCATTTCTGGAACTTCAGTTCCGCAAACTGCTGCTTTTCTGGGATTACCGTGAAATTCCGAACAATGTCTCTCTCTATGGCGAAGGCGAATACAGCCATATTCTGCAAATACTTCTTGCCGGGCGCAGTTGTGTGTTGATCCCGCTGGGGCTGGCGGGTTTGTTTCTCTTCTTGCGCCGCACGTGGAAACGCCGTTCTCTCCGTTTGGGAATACTCTACGGCTTTATTCTTTTTTACTGGGGAACGATTGCGGCATTTTACATTCTCTCCCGTTTCCGTGCGCCGATTTTGCCGCTGCTGACCATTCCGGCGGGAGGTTTTATCGGTCTGGTCCTGCGCCAGGTATTGAACCGGGGCTCATCCCGCCGGAAAGATTTTCTGCTGTTGAGTTTCACGGCACTGGTGGGGGGGCTTTGGATTTCGATCTCCTCTTACGACACCTATCGGGAACATTGGGAACCGGGCATCATGCGGCTCGTCCGTCCTTCCGGGACCCGCATCAAAGGTTGTGTATTTGACCACGGGCCGTTCACTTTCGGAGGCTGGCAGGAGCGGAAACTGGTTCCCGGCATGATTTTCAGCAAAAAGTTCATCAATGCTCCGGAAACAGGAGAAACGGAAGTAAGTTTCTTCTCGCAGAGCGGCGGAACGCTGCAAATGCGTATCAATGGTCAAGTTCATGATATAACCTTGAAACAAGGTTTGCAGAAACATCGTTTCCCGACAAAACTGCTCGGAGGGGAAGTTTCTTTTGAAGTGCTCGAAGCCATCGGAGAACCGGCGATCATCTGCGACACCCAGCGTATTTACGAACGTTCGACAATAAACGGAGAACTGCTCAATGCCGAATGGGTCATGCGCTTTTACAGCAAAAACTGAAAAAACGCTTGAATTTCTGAAAAAAAGTTTTCTTACTGCTTGCATTTTGATTTTCAGGCATTATATTATGGAAACAACCCAATAGGGGCGGTTAGCTCAGTTGGTTAGAGCGCTGCTTTCACACGGCAGAGGTCATGAGTTCGAGTCTCGTACCGCCCACCATTTTTGCCTGCGGCAAAAATGGTGAACGAAGCCGCAAGGCTTTTCTTCACGCGGCGTCAGCCGCTCTTCACTCAAAACCGAAGGTTTTCTTCACATCTTCACGAATTCCAGGAAGCCTTGCTTGCTTGTCCACCGTAGCCTTGTGCGAAGGTGGATGAAGTCGTTTCATTACGCTGTCGCTTCATTGCACTTGTGAAGCCGCTCCGCAACAGTGGCTTGTGCCTTGCGTTACTCGACTTTCAGTCTGCGTTACTCTGGCTCAAACCGCTATCGCTCCGCTTGTGAAGTTGCCGCCTTTCGGCGGGAGGATGTGTTACCTTTACAGCGCGGCTTTGCCGCTTAATTTCTTTTACTTGAAAACCCATTGCGGCAGAGCCTTTATCAAACGGTATTTTAAACCAAAAATCATCTGATAATTTGGTTTAACCCGAAATTTTCATAATCCCCAATTTTTACAGAAAATTATCGAAAATCTGTAATCCGCAAGTTGCAAATGCCTGCGGGAGATGGTATATTACCCGTTAGATGGTTGAGTTGATAATGGAGGTGTTTGAGATGAGAAAAGTCAATATTGGCACTTTGCTGTGCATTCTGCTGATCGTTTTACTTGCCGGATGTTATGGTATTCCCATCGAACACAACTATATCGGCATGACCAAAGCTGAAGTTGCGGCTCATCTGGAAAAACGAGCAGAGCGCAGTCGTTGGAGTAAGAATCGGTTTGCCATTGAAATATCAGTTATTGGTATACAAACGCCTTACTGGTTCAATAATGATGAGGAAGTTGCCCAAACGTCTCCCGTAATCTCTGCAAATGTGTGGCGTTGCGATTTTTTTCCTCAAAGACATTGGCTCTTGGGATGGAACGGACTTAAAGCATCGTGGCTGTACAAAACACTTGTTTTTCAAGATGGAAAGGTCGTAAAACAGACCGAAGGGACGATGCCTTATAAAACCTATGGCGTTGGGGGGCAATCGCCTTATCCCCAATTTCCGAAAAACTTTCACAAGGTCAATAAAAATCTTTACCGTTCCGGTCAACCGGATGAGGATGAATTTTTTTCACTCTATACCTTCAACGAAATACGCAGCGTGCTGAATTTACGGGAACACAACAGCGACAAAGACGAAATCAATGCCATCAACACCAACAGGCACAATGCCGTTACTCTATATGAGATTCCCCTTGATACCGGAAAAATTACCGAAGATGATCTCTATAAAATTTTGACCGTCATCCGGGATGCTCCCAAGCCGCTTTTGATCCATTGCTGGCATGGCAGCGACCGCACCGGATGTGCCGTTGCCGCATACCGCATCGTTTTTGAAAATTGGAGCGTGGAAGATGCCGTTTCCGAATTGATGAAACCTGAATACGGTCATCACAAAACAATTTATACCAACATTCCGGAGCTGCTCCGCAAAGCCGATTGGCAGAAAATAAAAGCTGCCATTTTGAATAAGGAGAAATGACCATGCTCAAATCAAAAAACTTCTGGATTGCTGTCATTCTCCTGATTGTAACCAATATCGGGACTGCTGTCGGATGTATGTGGGTGGCTAAAAAAATAACTGCTTTACATATAATGTCAGTTTACAGCAGTATGAATTTCAAAAAAGTTGAAGATACAAAATTGTTGCTGACAGCAATCTCTGATGAGATTAAAAAAGATCCGGAACAGGCAATCGTAAAAATAGACAAATTGCAACAGCAAATCCCAAATTCATACGAAGGCTTCAGAACTGCTGAAGAACTGAAAAAAGCTGGCTTTAAATAAATGTCGGCGGTACGATTGTTTTTCGGGGCGGCTTTTGTTTCTGCGGAAATTACAGACATTTACTTTGAGGTGAAAGCCGTTCTCTGTTTGGATTTTTATGCGTCAAGAGATGTTTTCCGAAGAAACGGCATAGTTCAGCAAAATCGTATTGTCAACAACCGTTTTGAGCTTGAGAGAACTATTCCGAAGAATTAAAACATCCTCCACCATTCAGTCAAGTTTGAGGGTATCAATTTGCTTGTGTGGTGCATTCAGTCTTGTATGTTATATCTTACAATCGTCACGTTTGTTTGCCTCTGAACTAAATCGCCAATAATCCCGGTAAACGGTTTGAAAAAACGGCATCCGGCATTATAGTATACCCGTAACGTCTGAAATGTACTGCAAAGGGCAATCTGAAAATGTTTGAAAAAGATAAATTTTTAACGGGTGTCAATTACTGGGCCTCTCATGCCGCTACTGAAATGTGGAGCAAGTGGGATGCCGATGTGGTGGATCGGGACTTTTCCGAACTGGAAAAATATGGAGTATCCATGCTGCGGGTGTTTCCGCTGTGGCCCGATTTTCAACCGTTGAAGTCGATTTCATGCGCAGGTCAATGCGTTCCGTTCGACCTTCGCAGAGAGGGTTCAGAAGAACGTTTCCCCGATACGGAAGCCGGACGTGCCGGTGTCGATGAAACCATGATGGAACGCTTTGAAACACTCTGTGACCTCGCCGAAAAACATCACATGAAATTGATCGTCTGCATCTTGACCGCTCACATGACATTCCGCCTCTACGTGCCGCACGCTTTTGAAGGACGCGACCTCTATCTTGACCCCAAGGCTTTGAAGTGGGAAGGGAAGTTCTACCGTTATTTTGTCAGGCGCATGAAGCATCACCCCGCGATCGCCGCCTGGGAATCCGGCAATGAATCCAATCTGATCTCTGCCACTCAAAATGAAGATACCGCATGGTTCTGGCAAAACTATGTTTACTCCATCATCCGCAACGAAGACACTTCACGCCCCATTATCGCCGTGTCGGATCAGATGATCGACAACAACGCATGGCTTATCAAAGACGGTGCGGAATTGGGAGATGTCGTGGCGGTACACCCCTATTCCATGTGGGGGAACGGCGGTATTGAAGAGTTCAACCATATACGCAACATCATGTTTTCCACCTCGCTGAACCGTATCACACAGGATATTGCCGGTTGCGAATGTTTCATCGAAGAGATCGGCTGTCAGCGGGAAATCGCCACTGATACCGCACACATCGGCTCCGCCGCACGGAACATCCTCTGGAATTCGTGGCGCGAAAACTCTCATGCGCTGCTCTGGTGGTGCGCTTTTGACCAGACGGAATTTGATATTGCTCCCTACGGCTGGGGAAATCCGGCTTTGGAACACGGCATCCTCAAAGAAAACTACGAACCGCACCCCATTGCTCTGGAAATGCAGAAATTCAATCATTTCCTGAAAACACTTCCCTTTTCCGCCCTGCCGGAAGTCAAACGTGACGGCGTTTGTCTTACCAATGATATGGAGATCGCCCAAAGTGCCTTCATCCTTTCACGGCAGGCGGGCGTCAATCTGAAATTTGCCGCTTCGCAGGAACAAAAACTGCCGGAGGCTGATTTCTACATGCTGCCCTCCGCCGCAAAACGGGGCGCACTCTCTACGCAAATGTGGAAAGTCCTTCTGGAAAAAGTCCATAACGGAGCAACGCTCTATCTCTCTTTGAACGATACTTATCTGGATCACCTTGAAGATATTTGCGGCGTATCAGTCGTTGCACGACGGGTCGCCAGAGGGACCGTCGATGTAATGCTGGATGACCGCCGCATGACCCTGCCGCAGGAAATCAGCCGCAAGATGAAACTTGCCGGAGCAGAGATCCTCGCCGCTGATGCGGAGGGCAATGGAGTGTTTTTCCGTCACAAATTCGGCAAAGGAACGGTCTACACCCTCAACTTTGCATTGGAAAAACTGCTCTACTCCACACCGGGATACTTTGAGGCGGGAGCGTGGAAATTCTACAAAAAGATGTTCAACAAAGCGTATCTTGCGGAAACCGATGATGCCGCCGTGACCGCTACGGAACACTTTTTCAGCGAAAAATCAGCCGCCGTTGCAATAACCAATTCCGGCATGAATGAAGCCGCAACAGCCGTTACCATTGCCCCCGGCTGGAAAGTAACAGAAATGTACGGCGACGGAACGTTCAGCAACTCCACAATCACCCTTCCGGAAAACTCCGGCTGTATTCTGCTGTTGGGAAAGTAAATTCCTGCGGATCACAGTTTCCAGATCTTGCGGTTGGCTCTTTCGGTAACTGCGGGAAACATCCTTGCGAAAATACCGGCAAAACGGTACCAGTACGGATAGACCAGTTCACGCCGACGGCGTTCAGCGGCATTGCAGACTTTCCTTGCGAAAGTTTCTGCATTTGAAGCCGTTCTGCCGGGAGTTTCCGGCGGTTTGCGCCCGCCTACCGCCCTGCTGGAAAATCCGGTGTCGATGCGGCCGGGACAAACGTTCAGAATATGGATATTCCGTCCGACGAGTTCCATTTTCAACGTCTGTGAAAACGCCCGCAATGCGGACTTTACCGCACAATATGCCCCCATGCAGGCAACGGGAACCAGGGCGGCGGCACTGGAAATATTGACCACACATCCCCCCGCAAGTTCATCGAGCAGTCCGCGGGTGATCGCAACCGGGGCGAAAAAGTCGATTTCAAACTCCCGCCGCAGTTCCTCCTCCGAAAGTTCCTCCCATGTCGCATAGGAACCTATGCCGGCATTGTTGACCAGTATGTCGATATGCGGATAACGTTTTTTCAATTCAGCGACTCCGGCATCACGGGAGGCGGGGTCTGAAAAATCAGCGGCGATGAAATCATCGCAAAATCCGGGGTCCCGGCGGCAGACCGCCGCAACAGTATACCCTTTTCTCTGTAATTCTGCGGCAATGGCTTTTCCCAATCCGCTCGATGCTCCGGTAACAACGGCAATTTTCACGGCATTCCTCCTTTTTTTGCGACAATAAAAAACATGGGTAAATTCATCGAATAACGGCGGTTGAAAACGTAGAGCCGATCGTATATGCGGTAACAGCGGCTCTCTTTTTCGGCAACTTTATCCTGAAAGCCGTCAGGGACAGGCAGTTCCTCCGGAAACGCATGGAGTTTCTCCGCCGCCAGTGCTGCCCCCTCCCCCGGAGCATATCCGGCATCGAGCCACGCATACGCCAACGCTTTGCGGCTCTCCGGATAATCTTCCGTCAGAAATTCCTGAAGCATCGCAAAACGGCTTTGCAGACTGTAAAGACGGCGCAGTTCCAGCCCCCTCTCTTTGAAGAACGTCAGAAGAGCGGGGAACACCTGCGGATTTTCCCGGTACATGGTTCGCAAAACACCGTGCAGTACAGCGTGATTTGCCAACAGATCGAGCAGACGGGAGGCAAGGCGTGCTTCCAGAATATCTGCCGTTGTCATACAGGATGTTTTCATCACATCGTACGGCGGCTCCGGTGCGTAAATGATGCCGAACTCCTCCGTTTGCTGTTTCAGCGGAGTTCCCGGCAGGATCTTCAATACTTCCAGTTGTATTTCTGCGGGCGAAACTTCCAGCAGCGTATCAATGTCTTTGAAGAGTGATTTCAACGTCTGTCCCGGCAGTCCGGCAAGCAGATCGGCGTGGGTTTCAAAACGCCCGGTATTGCAAAGGAAACGCAATCCCTCCAGAGCCTTATCGGGCGGACTCTTCCGTCCGATAAGCTGCTGGACATTTTCATCGAGCGTCTGAATACCCGCTTCAAGGTGCAGTTGCCCCGGCTTGGCGGAACTCAACTCTTTTTTCAACTCATCATTCAAAAACTGCGGATGGATCTCCAGATGGAAATGAATGTCGGGAAACTCTTCGCGGAACATCTTCAATAAGGCACAACTGCGTTCATAAGGCAGATTGAAGGTGCGGTCGAGCAGACGGATATCCCGGACACCTTTGCTGTGAAGTAAAGTCAACTCTTCCCTGACCCGCTCCAACGGTTTCAGCCGCAGCTGCGTGCCGCCGCTGGTGCAGTAGGCGCATCCCATGGGGCATCCCCGTGAAGTCTCTACTTGCACAAACGGTTTATCGGTACGGAAAAATTCATCCGCTACCGACAGAGAACATTCCGCCCAATCCTCAAATACACCGTTGCCGTCAACGGGGAATATTCCGGGCGGCAGGCCGTTTTCCAGAAACGTGCGGAACTCCGTCTCCCCCTCTCCCCGGAAAACGGTGTGGATAAAGGAGTAATTCAAAAGTTTTTCCGCCCCCTCCCCCAGTGCCTCGGGGCCGCCGACGGCGATCCGGCAAGCGGGCGAAAGCGCGTGAAGCCTTCCCAGCACATCCAGCACTTCGCGGCGGTTGAAGAGGTAACAACTCGCACAAACCAGATCCGGTTCCAAAGCGGCAATTTGAGAAGCGACAACACTCAAATCATCATCGGTAGTGCTTTCCACCCGGTGCCACTGCCAGTTCTCCAGATCAGCGCACGCACTGTGAAGCATGGGCAAAACCATGCCGGAGTGCGAAAAAGAACAGTTCAATGTAAGAAAAACCAGATGTTTCATGCTTTGGGTGTCAATGCTTTCCGGAGGGCTTCTCCTGTGAAATTGAATGCCAGTACGGCGATAAAAAGTGCCAGACCGGGGAAAAAGGTCAAGTGCCAGTAGGCGAGCGGGTTGTCACACGCCTGACGCAGAAGTCCGCCCCAACTTGCCGTGGGCGGCTGAACGCCGAACCCCAGAAAACTCAACGCATTTTCCACCCCGATCGCTCCGGCGATGCCAAATGTAAAACTCACCAGTATCGGCCCTGTGATATTCGGCAGCAGATGAAATGTCATCGTTCGCCACGGCGAAATCCCCGAAACTTCACAACTCTGGATATAGGGCAAGGCACGCTGTTTGAGCGTCTCACCACGCACCAGAAAAGTCAGTCCGATCCACCCCGTCAGCCCGATCACGGCGATCACGACCAGAATGGATTGCTCAAACTGGCGGTCTTTGAGCATGGACATCAAAATCAAAAGCAGCAGAAACGTCGGAAAACAGAGCAATACCTCCACCAGACGCATCACCGTCAAATCAAACCAGCCCCGGTAAAATCCGGCAAACAAGCCGACAAGCGTACCGATCACAACTGTTATCGCCGTGGCAATGATCCCGACCGCAAGCGAAACTCTTGCGCCGTAAATCAGACGGCTTGCCACATCTCTGCCGACCTCATCACAACCGAGCCAGTGTTCTCTGTCCGGCGTGGCATAGGGTGTTCCCGCCAGTTCAAAAGGTCCGTAAGGAATGGGGGCAAAAACGGCACCGGGAGCCGTTCTTCTGTAATCGGTTTTGTCCACGACCGGTTCCGCCAGCAGGAAAGGGAGCAGCAGTAAAACTGCAATTACCGAAAGAACACTCCGCCGTATCACCTTGCGGCGGCAGAACTGCATCATGCCCCAGCAGGGAAGAAACAGCAAAAGCCAGTTGAAAAGTTGTTCAATGAAATACTCCGGACTGTCCGGAGCAAAAAATGCCGCAAGAAACGGAAAAGTGACCCCGTCACTCTGAACCCATATCAGCGGTCTGCCGTTGGCGAGCAGCGGTGCGGCAAGCGCAGGAAGTGCCAGCAGCAAAATCCCGAAAATGCCGATGTAAGCGGAGCGGAGTTTCCAAAACCGTTCAAGAGTCCGGTTCATTCAAAGTACCCCTTCCGCAAGCAGACGTTTTATTTCAACGACCAGATTGGGCGTAAAAAGAGCGTGATTTTCTTCATCGAGCAATTCCGCTTTTGTCCAGAAACGCACTTCGTCGATCTCCTCTTTCTGAAATGCGAACGGGCCGGAAAGTTTTGCCCCGAAAACACGGGTGTCTTCGGACTCGATCTCATTGCGGATCTTCGCATCAAAGAGGAAGAAGAGTTCCGGTTCGCTTTTTACGCCCAACTCCTCACGGAGTTCCCGTTTTGCCCCCGCAAGATAATCTTCGCCCAACGCCAGATGTCCGCCGACAGCGGTATCCCATTTGCCCGGCTGAATGTCTTTATCCATGGAACGTTTCTGCAGCAGCACCGCTCCGGTTTCAGGGTGAAAGACCATCACATGAGCCGTGTGGTGCAGTAAGGCGGGGTTGCCGTGGCACTCTTTGCGCAAGGCTTTCCCGATGCGGTTGCCCGCCTCGTCATAAAGGTCGAAATACTCTTCCATATCACTCCTGACGGTTCAATTTTGTCCGCAACGCCTCTTCGTATGCAGAAAGGTTCTTCCTCAACCGTTCGATTGCCAGACGGCACTCCTCGATTTTGGCTTTTGCGGCGGCGGTCTGCTCTGCGGCGATCTCCTGATAATCTGCGTTCCGGATCGGGGCAGTCAACTGTTCCAATTCGGCAGAACGTTTTTCGATCGCCTGTTTGTAAGCGGCGATTTTCCGTTCCAGTTCAACGGGGTCCAGCCGTTCAGCCCTGACACGGATGGCTTCGGGGGTGTCTCCTTTTTCGATGTTCTTGCGCTGCCAGAAAAAGAAGCCGCCCCCTGCCAGCAGTGCGCCGATAAGCATCCAGGCAAGGGCTTTCAACATGATTTATTCACCGCGGATGATTTTGAGCAGTTCGTCCCGTTTCTCTTCCATGAGTTCTCTGGTATCGGCTTCGACGATCAACCGGAGCAAGGGTTCGGTGTTGGAACTGCGGACGTTGAACCACCAGTTGGAGTATTCCGAAGAGATGCCGTCCAACTCGTACATATTGCCGTCATTGTATCTGGCTTTGATAGCGGCAAGAATGGGTTTCACATCGGCAACGCGGGAGTTGATCTCGCCGCTGGCAAAGTATTTGCGGAGCGGTTTGACCAGTTCGGCGACTTTCTGATTTTTCTTGCAGATGAGGTTTGAAAGCATGATCATTGCCAAACCCTGACTTTCAGCAGTGAAGTTCTGCTTGAAGTAGTAGTGACCGGAAAGTTCACCGGCGAAAACAGCATCATTTTCCCGCATCTGGGCTTTGATGAAAGCGTGACCGACCCGGCTCTGAATGGCTTTGCCGCCATTTTCTTCGATGCACTCTTTGACCGCACGGCTGCTGCGGAGGTCGTACAGAATGGTCGCCGGACCGTTGGAGAGAATATCCTGAGCGATCAGAGCGGTAAACAAGTCCATGGGGATGATTTCACCCTCGTTGTCGATAAAGCCGCAGCGGTCGGCATCGCCGTCAAAGGCGGCACCGAAATCCGCACCGACCTCTTTGACCTTGGCGCGGATGGCATCCAGCGTGGAGAGGTGCAGCGGATTGGCTTCGTGGTTGGGGAAGGTTCCGTCCAGTTCATCGTACATGGGAACGATGTCGAAAAGGTCGGTAATACCGGCGATCTCATAAAGCCCCATGGAGTTGGCATAGTCCACAACGACTTTCAGTTTGCGGTCCATTTTGGCGAAAGAGCGGAGGAATGCGGCATATTCCGGTTTGATGTCGTAAGTAGACATAGTGCCGGGTTTGTCGCACTTCTTCCAGGATTTTTCTTCGACGATCTTCTGGATATCCATGATGCCGGTCGCACCGGAGATGGGGACTGCATTGGCGATGCAGAGTTTGAAACCATTCCATTCGCCGGGATTGTGGCTGGCGGTGATTATCACACTGCCGTCAGCCTTGAGCGTGCCGTTGGCGAAATAACTCTGGGGGGTGGAACTCAAACCGAGGTCGATCACATCGGCACCCTGTGCCATCATGCCTTTGGCGAGGCCTTCAAAAAGGGGCTGTGAGTGGGGGCGCATATCTCTGCCGACCACAACTTTTTTTGCGCCGGTGAACTCGATATATGCGCGGCCGATGGCTTCGGCAATATCTGCATTGATTTCATTGGGGTAGATCCCGCGGATATCATAGGCTTTGAAAATTCCTGACATAATCTTTCTCCTTGTTTTTTGTTGTTTTTATAAAATAATACAGCGAAAGGCTTTTTTCAACTTTAATATCGCTTTTTACGGTACATTTTTCCGCAAACTTCTCCGAAACGGCTGAACAATTAATGAAAATTAAGGGATATATGTAACTTTTTTTTAAAAAAATTTGAATATTTCCAAACTCTATGTATATTTATTATTGTTTACTGTAAAAACGTTATATCAACAGAAGGAAATGATGATTTATGACAGTTACACCTTTGAAAGTAAAATTCGGCGCATTGTTGAAAGAAAACCTGAACGCCGCCGGCAAACGGCAGAAAGAAATGGCGGAATTGCTCGGTATTTCCAGTGCGGCAATCTCTCAAGTATTGCATGGCAAAAACACATTCAGCAAAAGGCAGCTTGATGCTGTGATCGAATGGCTGAAACTCAACCGCACCCAAAGTGCTCAACTTTCATCCGTGCTGAACCAGATCCGGAATGGAGAAACCCAACTGCTTTCCCCGTTTAACCGTTTTCTGTTTTCGCTCCGGAGTGAGCGGGGATTTTCCATTCCGCAACTGGCTGACAAGTCCGGCATTTCCTATGCCCGTCTGATGGAATTGGAAAAAAGCAATGAGGCAAAACCGGCGTATGATGAAGCCGTCAGCCTCAGTTTGCATCTGAAATGTTCCGTTGCAGACCTTCTGCGCTGTTCCGGAAGTCACCTTACCGAAATCCAATCCCTGGGCGACCCGGATCAGGTTTCACAGGTTTGCGTCGGTGTCGCAGACAGTTCGACCCCGTGGAACAACACACCGATCCCGATGATCGCGCTGAACACGCTTGCCGATTATGATCCCCAGCGGGGACTTCTGGAGTATTCCTGCCAAAAAGCACACCGGCTGCTGCTGAAAAAAAACAAATGGTACGGCATCCCCGTAATTGCTGCTGAATGTGACGCCATGGACCTGACGCTGCGTTTCCCCGGCCGTGCCCGGCTGATCATCGGCACGCAGCGTCCTACGAATTACAATCAATTCGACTTGTGCTTTACCAAAAACGGTAAATTTTTCCTCCGGCAGCAGATCGGTTTCAAACAACAGGTATTCCGCAGTGCCGGTTTTACAGCGGACAACGCCCCGATCCTCTGGACTTTGCCGGTACTGGAATTGAAACTTCTGCCGACCTACGACCCCGAAGAGGAAATATGAGGTCGCGCTGATGGGCAGAAAGGGTTGTATCCGGGGGCTTATTTCCGGCTGTTTCGTACTGCTGGTGCTTTGTTTTGCCGTATGTTTTTTCGCCTACAACTGGTTTCAGTATCAGAAAGCGGAAGCGGAAAG
Source organism: Lentisphaeria bacterium (assembly GCA_017466125.1). GTDB lineage: Bacteria > Verrucomicrobiota > Lentisphaeria > Victivallales > Victivallaceae > Victivallis. The sequence continues at coordinate 23,242 of JAFTUS010000223.1, forward strand.
AAACAACATTTCCCTGACGACCCAGATCGCCCGGAGTTTTCAGAATATAAACGATCCGCCGCCCAAATATGACGAAATCAAAAGGGGAAACGGAAAAACCGAAGAAAAGAAAGATGTGAAATAAATGACGGCTGACAGCCTTGTTCAAATCATTATCCTTGCAATCATTCAGGGGATCGCGGAATTTCTGCCGATCAGTTCCTCCGGACATCTTGCACTGCTGGGCAATCTGCTGAAAATCGACCCCGAAGCCAATTTGACGCTGGGGATACTCCTCCATGCGGGGTCTCTTCTGGCGATATGCGTATTTTATTACCGCACATTGCTTGGATTTCTGCATAAAAACCAGCGTCATCTGGCACTTATGGTGTTTGTCGGCACATTACCGGCGGCGGCGGTCGGTCTTACCCTCAAACTTACCGGGGTGGCGGAAACGATGTTTGATTTCCCTCTGCTGATCGGACTATGTTTTCTCATTACAGCGACACTGCTGCGTATGACGGAAAAGGAAAAACTCATCGTCAAACCCTCTCCCGACGCCCCTCCGACCACGTTACAGGAGATCACGCCCCGTCAGGCGTTGACAGTCGGCTTTGCTCAGGCTTTCGCTATTCTGCCTGGCATCTCCCGTTCCGGCAGTACGATCGCAGCGGGTATTCTCAGCGGGATAAACCGGGAAGCGGCAGGAAATTTCTCTTTTCTGCTGGCACTGCCGGTCATCGGCGGAGCCGTTTTGCTCGAACTGCTCGAGACGCTCCGTGCGGCACAGACTGCGGAGGTAACGCAAAGTTCCGACGGTCTGCAGCTCTTCATCGGCTTTGCCGTCTCTGCCCTTGTCAGTTTCGGAGCGTTGAGCCTGCTTATGAAATTGATCCGCAAAGGAAAACTGGCATGGTTTTCCTGGTATTTATACAGTATCGGTATTGCCGTTATCATTTGGCAAATCACCCAACGATAAGGAATTGAACTAATGAAAATATTGTTTCTCGGAGCCGGAAAAATGGCGACTGCCATTGCCGGGGGCATTGTCAATGCCCGCCTCTGCAAAGCAGATGAACTGACCGCATTCGACGTTTCCCCCGCCGCGGCAAAACTGTTTTCAGAACAGACCGGCGTTGTTTGTGCGACAAGCGGTCTGCCGGAACTCGTCCGGCAGGCAGAAGCTCTGCTCATCGCTGTAAAACCGCAAACATTACAGGAGGCCCTCGCCCCGTTGAAAGGCACTTTGCAGGACAAATGCCTTCTCTCTATCGTTGCAGGTATGCCCATCGAGAAGATCGCCGCGCTCTCCGGAGCAGAACGGATCATCCGCATTATGCCCAACACCCCCGCTCTGGTCGGCTGCGGAGCCGCCGGGATCGCCCGGGGTGCGGGTGCAAAAGAGGAAGATCTTCAGTTGGCAATGGATATCTTTTCTGCCGTCGGCACGGCATGTACCGTCCCGGAAAAAAATCTGGATGCCATCACCGCACTTTCCGGCAGCGGTCCGGCTTATGTTTTTGAATTTATTCAGGCGTTGGCAGACGGAGGGGTCGCAGTCGGACTTTCCAGAGATACAGCCAATGCTCTTGCAGTTCAAACTGTGATCGGTGCCGCCGAAATGGTACGGCAGACCGCATTGCACCCCACTTTGCTGAAAGATCAGGTGACAAGCCCGGCAGGAACGACGATCGCAGCACTGGAGGTTCTGGAAGACCGTGCCTTTGCCGGAGCAGTGATCGCCGCCGTCAGGGCCGCCGCAAAACGTTCAGAAGAATTGGGAAGGAAATAATTTTATGAATTCAGAAAAATGTCTCTCCGTCGTTATGCCCGCCTATAACGAAGAAGCAACCATCGTGGAGATCGTAAACCGGGTTTTGAGCCGTCCTGAAGTGGGGGAGTTGATCATCGTCAACGATGCCTCCAAAGATAACACGTGGGAAAAACTTCAAACCTTCTCCGGCAATGACCGGGTAAAACTGCTCAATCAGGAGGTCAATCAGGGCAAGGGAGCGGCACTCATCCGCGGATTTCAGGCGGCGCAGATGCCTTTTGTAATGGTTCAGGATGCCGACTTTGAATATACGCCCGAAGATTATCCGATCGTGCTGGCTCCTCTGCTGGCAGGAAAAGCCGATGTTGTTTACGGTTCCCGTTTCATGGGAACTCCGGGACAGGTCCGTTTCTTCCGTCATGAAATGGGCAACAAATTCCTGACTTTTCTTTCCAACTTCTTTTCGGACATCCACCTTTCCGACATGGAAACCTGCTACAAGGCGTTCCGCCGGGAAGTTATTCAGAATTTGAAACTGGAGTCCTGCCGTTTCGGGATCGAGGTGGAAATGACGGCAAAACTGGCACGCCCCAAACGATTGCGCATCTGGGAAGTGCCGATTTCGTACAATCCCCGCCGTTACGATGAAGGCAAGAAAATCGGCTGGCGTGACGGTTTTGCCGCTCTTTTTCACATCCTTCATTTCAATGTTTTCAATTCGGATGAAAAAAGTTTCGTCCGCCCCTGGGACGAGGTTCTGAAAAAATAGGATCTTTTATTTGACAAATGCCTTGACCGGTGATACGTTATTAAAGCAACAACAGGAGTTTACAGATGCGTCAACGTTTTTTACTGCTCGGAGCCGTTTTTTTCGGCGTTCTCGCCTTTCTTTTGACCTATACCCAGATCGACAAAGAAAAACGCCGTCTCATGGGAACCTCGGAGACCGTTTCTCTGATCCAGGTGCGCCGCAACATGGTTGAGGGCGAAGAGTTGAAAGAGACCGATTTGCGCCGTATCGAAGTAAAGCGTCAACGCGACACCAGCAGTCTCAGCCGCGAGATCCCGTGGCGCGACCTCTCCCGCATCGTCGGCAGAAAACTGGACACCACCGTCGTTGCGGGGCAGATCCTGCTGACGACCGACCTGAAGCCGCTCAGCCGCCGTCAGGGATTTACCGGCATCATTCAGGAGGGCGGCCGCGCAGTCGCTATCGCTGTGGATTCCGTCTCTGCCGTCAACCACCTGATCCAGCCCAATGACAATGTGGATATCATCGGCACATTCCGTTTTCCCGATGCCCAGCAGGACAGTTCACTTGACACTGTTACCATGACCATTCTGCAAAACGTCAAAGTCCTTGCCGTGGGCAACCAGTGGCGGGAGTTCCGCAGTGAAGAGGGCAGCGTCCACCGTTCCTACAATACCGTTACGCTTCAACTGTGGCCCGCAGAGGTGGAAATGATCGTATTCGCCTCCCAGAAAGGCCGCCTTTCACTCTCTTTGCGCAACTACGAAGACAGTTCTCTCGACCGCGATCTGGAAAAGCGCAGTGTCAACTTCAAACTGCTTGAAAAAGAGATCCCCAAGTACAACAAGCAGCGGGAAGAACGCCGCCGGCTGAACTGAACGGACGGAGCAAACCATGGTAGAAATCACGATCAGACAGCCCGGATGCCCTCCGTCAAGTGCCTCTTTGCAAGAGGGAGCATACCTTATCGGTTCGGACAGCAGTTGTCAAATCTGCGTTGACCGTCCTGAAATATCGGCACGTCATGCCCAGTTGGTCATCAACGCCGCCAATGTTCTTATTACAGACCTCGGCAGCAGCAATGGAACCTTTGCCGACGGCAAACGCATCACCCCGCACCGTGCCGTTGCCGTGCCGTTCACCAGCCAAATCCAAATCGGCAAACTGCTTCTGACTTTTCGGAAAGACCAGCCGAAAATGCCGCCTCAAAACGAACCTTCTCCGACAGCATCCAAGCCGGATGCGGACAAAACCCCTCCCCGGGAAGACTCCCGGACTCCGGTCAAGGTGCTGAAAGTAACCGGTATCCCGGCAAATCTGCGTCCCCTCATTCAGGAGATCAAAAAACACGCGCATCAGGAATTGCTGGTGCGGCTGAATTTGAAAAAACTGGCGATTTCCGGTATTTCTGCCGATGAACTCAATACCAAGGCAAAAGCCATGGTCAAGGAGATCCTCGCCCAACTTACCATCCAACTTCCGCCCGAACTGGATATGAACGTTCTGGAACAGGAATTGATCCAGGAGGCGATCGGTCTCGGTCCGCTGGAATACCTGATCGCCAGAGACGATATTTCAGAAATCATGGTCAACGGCCCCGATCAGATTTTCGTGGAACAGCGCGGAGAAATTTACCGCACCGATGCCCAGTTCGCCGACAGCAGTCAGGTTCTCTCCGCCATCGAACGCATCGTGGCACCGCTGGGGCGGCGCATCGATGAAAGTTCCCCCATGGTGGATGCACGTCTGGCAGACGGCTCCCGTGTCAATGCCATCATTCCGCCGCTTGCGCTGACCGGCCCGACCCTGACGATCCGGAAATTTTCCAGGACGCCGCTGAAAGCGGATGATCTGGTCCGTTTCGGCTCGGTGTCTCCGGAAATGGTCAAATTCCTTTCGGTCTGCGTGCAGGCAAGAAAAAACATCATCATTTCCGGCGGTACCGGCTCGGGCAAAACGACCCTGCTGAACGTGCTGAGTTCCTTTCTGCCGAACCGTGAACGTATCGTAACGATCGAAGACGCCGCCGAATTGCAGCTCAATCAGGAACATATCGTCCGTCTCGAATCCCGTCCGCCCAACCTCGAAGGCAGAGGGGCTGTCACGATCCGTGATCTGGTGCGCAACGCACTGCGTATGCGTCCTGACCGCATCGTTGTCGGCGAATGTCGCGGCGGAGAGGCTCTCGATATGCTTCAAGCCATGAATACCGGTCACGACGGCAGTCTGACAACGATCCATGCCAACTCCCCCCGCGATGCGCTCGCCCGTCTGGAAACGCTCGTACTGATGGCGGGGTTTGATCTGCCGCTGCGGGCGATCCGCGAACAGATCGCCTCTGCCATTCACATTATCGTACAGATCACCCGTGAACGTGACGGCAGCCGCAAAATCATCAACATCAGTGAAATCACTCAAATGGAAGGTGATGTCATCACCATGCAGGATCTCTTCACCTTCAACCAGACCGGCTGGAGCGATGACAACCGTATTCTCGGAGATTATCTTCCGACCGGAAATATTCCGACTTTTATGGAAGATATCCAGCGCGCCAAACTGGACTTGGATATTTCACTGTTTGCCAAGGAGAAATGATCATGCTGAATTCCCCCGCACTGCCCGCTTTTTTTGCAGCGGCGGCAACGACATTTGCCGCTCTTGCGCTGTTCGATGTGATAAATTTTGTCGCAATCAGATACCGGGAGAAATTTCTGCAGGAGACCTCCACCGAACTGGACGATGTATTGATCCAGTTGCCCGCCAGCCGTCTTTTTGACATCAGCATCGGCTTATCTGTCGCCGGAGCGGTCATTACATTCGGTATTCTGCTGCTGCGCAACCCGGTGTTGTCTTCCGGCAATGTCATTGCTTCCCTGATCGTGGGAGTTCTGCTTTTCCCGGTACCGCGTCTGATTTTGAAAAATCTCCGGATCAGGCGGTTGAAAAAATTCAATATCCAGTTGGAAGACGCTCTGCGGATCATCTCCACTTCGCTGAAAGCCGGTTTCAGTATCAATCAGGCATTGGAGGAGGTCACGGAAATGAATATCTCCCCCATTTCGCAGGAGTTCCGGCTTCTGTTGCAGGAGTTGCGCCTCGGCGTCACTTTTGAACAGGCGTTTGAAAACATGAACAACCGTCTGAACCTGCCGGATTTTGAACTGGTCGCCACAGCGATCCTCACGGCAAGACAGACCGGCGGCGAACTGACCGGTGCGCTGGAACGTGTTGCCGATTTGATCCGGGAACGTGTGCGCATCGCCAACAAAATCGATGCCATGACCGCCATGGGCAGGCTTCAGGCGTTGCTGATCGGAGCGATGCCGTTTCTGCTGCTGCTGGGTATGCGCTATGTAAATCCGGGCATGATCTCCGGATTTTTCGATACATTCTACGGCTGGGTCGCGCTTACAGCAATTATCATTCTCGATATTTGCGGCATACTGACCATCCGCAAAATCACCACGATTGAAGTGTAGGAGGTACTCTTATGATGCAGTTGCTCGCCTCTGTTTTTGCCGGACTCGCCGTCGGCTGTCTGGCAAAGTTCGTTATGGAAAAAATTGCCGAAAGCCAAAGCCGTGCCGCCGCAAGAAATAAAGAACTGGATAAATCACTGTCACCGCTGTTTCAACTGGCAAAACCGTTGAGACTGTTCTTTCTGCCGCTGGCGGGGAGCGATACGTTTGCTCCGCTCCGCAATGTGACGCAGCAGAAATTGATTATGGCGGGCTACGGGGATACCCTGTCCGCCGAAGATTACTGGGCGATCCGTCTTGCACTGGCGGCGATCGGCGGTCTGCTGCTGTTTATGGGTTCGATCGCCGGTCAGATGTTTTCTGCCGTACTCATGGCATGTTATATCGTATTCTATCCGGATTTGTGGCTCCGCACCCGCATTTCCAAACGTCACCGTTCCATTACCAATGCTCTGCCCAACGTTCTCGACTTGCTGACCCTCTCCGTTGAAGCGGGGCGGGACATCATCTCCGGACTGCGCGACATCGTATCCCGCAGAAAACCCGATCCGCTGGGCGAAGAACTCATGCGGACACTTCAGGAGATCCAACTCGGCAAAAAACGTACCGCTGCCCTCAAGGATATGTCCAACCGGGTGCGGCTGCCGGAATTGACCTCCACGGTCAACGCCATCATTCAGGCGGAAGAGTTGGGTGTCAGCATTGCGCATCTGTTGAGAATTCAGGGCGATATGCAGCGCAATAAGCGTTTCAGTCTGGCAGAAAAACGGGCAAATGAAGCGGCAGTAAAAATCATTCTGCCAGTCGCGGCGTTCATTCTTCCGGCGGTATTCATCATTCTGCTGGGACCGCTTCTGGTTCAGACGATGCGCTCATTCGGAGGGCAGTAATGATCTACGACCTTGAGAAAAAATGCTGTGTTGCCCGTTTCCCGTTCACGGCAGTCCGGTTGAAACACAGATTGCGGGGCATGATCGGACGGCATTTTGAAGAGGGGAAACTGGATGCGATGGTGTTTCCCCGCTGCAATGCGGTACACAGTATGTGGATGAGAATTCCGCTTGATTTGATTTTTCTGGACAAAGCGAACCGGGTCGCCGGTCTGAAACAGGATTTCCGCCCGTGGGGACTGCCTGTCTGCTGTGCAAAAGCAGAAACGACGATCGAACTTCCGGCAGGAAAAATCGCCGCTTTGAATATAGAAATGGGAGATTATATCGATTTGAATGCAGATTTATCTTGAAATTCATTTGAAAAATCGTAAAAAACGGCTATTGTAAACACGATGCATAAAACAGTTAACTTTTTTGGGTAGAACGAATGAAAATCACCTTTATAAACGGCAGCAGAGCCGGAGATGAATTGGAATATTCGCTGTCTGAAATCACGATCGGCAGAGAAGACGGCAATATTCTGCGGATCCCCGTTCCCGGCGTTTCCCGTTACCATGCCAAAATATGGCAAACCGGTTCCGGGCAATGGCTGCTGAACGATCAGGGAAGTACCAACGGCGTGAAATTGAACGGCAAACGAATCACCTCCACCGTGGAACTGACCGAAAATGACGAAATCGAAATCGGCAAACAGATCATGCGCCTCAACGGACTGACCGGAGAAATGCCCAAAGTCATTTTCAATCCGATCCCCAGTGCCGCGGCTCAAATCCCGGATGTTCCGGAAAGCGCAGAACCGGATTTTGCCCCCGGCACAGCACGGGTCGTCACCCCGGCAGAGCAAGTTGAGGGAAATAACGCTCAACCGCTGGATATGCTGCTCGACTCCCTGAAAGGACAGGCAGGCGGGCTTTTCAACGGCAAGAAAACAGCCAAACAGCAGCCCGCCGCCCCGGCGGATACGGCTCAACCGCCCAAAATACGCAAGAGTACGCAACTGATGCTTTGCGGTATCGCCGTTGCCCTGCTGGCGGTGCTTGCAACAACCATTCTGCGCGGAGTTCCCGGCTGCGGTAAATCCGGCGAAGGAAAAGAAAAACCGGGCTATCTGGTCATCCACTACGTGAAAGAAGAGATATCCAATAACAACGTCTTCCGTTTTGTGATGATGCTGGAGGGCGATCAGGTGACATTCACCATTGACGACATCAAATCAAAACGTCACTTCTCACGCAAAGCGCAAGTGGAAAAAGAGTCTCTGGACATTCTGCTTGAACAACTCAAACGTTCTGCCATCTGGACGATGAAACAACCGGAAGAAGCCCGCTCCACCTCCGTAAAAATGAAACGTCAGCTTCAGCTTTGTCTTTCCCCGAAACTGGTGAATTTTTCCGTGGAAGGTCCTTATGCTCCTGCTGCATTTGAAGAGGTGGAAAGTGCCATTTCAATTCTGGCAGAGGGGTACGACCTGCAAACGATTTCCCTGACCAGTGAAGAACTCAACCGGCAGGCGGTGGTCTGTTTTGAAAAGGCGGAAGACCTCTTCAACAATCGGGAGGGACGCACCGAAAATCTGCGCAACGCCATTGTCCGCTATCAGCAGGTGGTCAACTATCTGGAACAGTTTTCGCCCCCGCCGCCGATGTGGGACGCCGCCCGCAAACGGCTTGCCGAGGCAAAAAAGATCCGCCAGCGCAAATTGGATGATTTGAATTACGAATGGGTCCGTGCCAGTCAGATCAAAGATCTGGACGGCTTGCGTGAGGTTTTGCTGAAAACCATTGAATTGACAGAACCCAGTTCCAAAGAACACAAGATCGCCCGTCAACGGCTTCTGAAACTGGATGTATATTTGAGGAAAAGAAATCAATGAAACAGTTTTTATTTTTGCTGATAACGATTTGCCTTTCAGCGGCAGTGCTTTCGGGAGCAACGGTAAATTTCTCCGGTCCGGACGGGACTGCGGTTTATCTTGAAAAACGCGAACTCGGCAGAGTTCCGCTGACCATTTCTGTAAAACCCGGCACCCCCTACGTATTCAAATACCTCGCTCCGGGTTATGAACCCAGGTGGGAGGTCATTACGCTGAAGAAAGAGGGTAATTATTCCAAAAAAATCACCCTGAAACCGATTGCGGCAACCGTAATGATAACGTCCACACCTCCGGGGGCGGTGCTTTACATCAACGGGCAGAAAAACAAAGCGACGCCGCTGGTATTGGAAAAAGTTCCGATCGGCAAATACAGCGGAGAGTTGCGTCTTCCCGGTTTTGCGCCCCAGCAGATCGATTGGGAAGTCACAGATGAACGTCCTATCAAACGGGATTTCCAGTTACAGGTCAACAACGGGAAACTGCGCATTTCCTCTACTCCTGCCGGTGCATCAATTCTGGTAAACGGCAAGGATGAGGGCTTCACCCCGCGGACGCTGACGTTATCGGAAGGAACCTATAAAATACAACTTTCCAAGAACGGTTTTCTCACGCAGCAGACAGAAGTTACTGTTTTGCGCGGCAAAACAGTTTTGCACAAAGCCGAACTTCAATCTCAGCCCGGCAGTATCGTGTTGAATTCCTATCCGGCAGACGCCGCAGTTTACTGGCGGGACAAAAAACTTGGTACAACGCCGCTTGAACTGAAAAATCAGCAGCCCGGAAATTACACATTCACATTCCGCAAAAGCGGTTTTGATGATGTGACAGAAAAGGTAACGGTTCTGCCGGGGAAACAGGAGATCGTAGAGGTCAAAATGACGACTTACTTCGGTTCGCTTGAACTCTTCATCAAACCGGCGGGCGTATCAGTGACCCTCGACGGCAAATTCATCGGCAAGGTGGAGCCGGACCTTTCGGCAACCGGAACCAAACCGATCCACATCGACAATTTGAGAGCCGGAAAACATACGTTGAAACTGTCGCACCCGCATGCTGTTCCGCAGGAAATCGATTATGAAGTCGAAGTGAACCGCAGCAAACAGACCTTGAAACGTATTGCGCTCTGGATCCCGAACTGTGAAGTGACTTACATCCGCAGAAACCATAAAGAAGTCGGAATTCTGCTTTCTGAAACGAACGATGAGATCCTCTTCAGTCCGGAGCCGGGTGTACAATTCACGCTGTACAAGAAAGACATTTCGTTCAGAATATTGAAAAATCACTGATATTCTCTTGAAATTTCATCAAATCAGTGATATGTTAGGAAAATGACATCGGGGCGTAGCGCAGTGGCTTAGCGCGTCTGCTTTGGGAGCAGAAAGTCGAGGGTTCGATCCCCTCCGCCCCGACCATTATTTTGCCTTGATTTCAAGGTAAAAAACATGAAGTCTGCTTGTCACGGCGTATATGTCGCCCAATGCCAACCCGTCAAAAAGCGTGTAGTTCATTGTGCAAATCCTTTGCAAAATTGTGCGTCTGTGGTGGACATGTGAGGCGTGTCAGACTTGTCGGACGGGTCGGACTTGTCGGACAAAAAACAATTTTTTTTCAAAAAACATTTGATTTTGTAAAAAAAAGTGTTATGTTAATAGTAGTCTTCTTGAGTGTGAGCTTGAGCATCGATTGTGGAGCCTGCAGGAAGACATTTTTATTTTACACTCCATTCTTTACGTTTAAGGCATTCCCTTTGTTTTTTCCCGTGAAACTGTGTGGGTTGGCAGTGCGTCGGGGAAGCCCTGCCCCCTCTGGCTTGTCCTCCGGAAACTTAGGACGGGCTGGAAATACCAAGAATACCGGGAATACTAAGATTTTGCCTCTTGGAGCGGCGAGAAACGGCGTTTGGTGCGCCTGAAATTTGACAAAAAAATGGTACACCCAAAGGGACTTGAACCCCTAACCTTCTGGTCCGTAGTTTTTTGGAGGTGAGGTGGAGGAGGCGGGTTTTTGTTTGATTGACTATTTATTGACTATGTTGTTGCGGATCTCGCGGAGGTAGTTCAGGGCGGTTGCAGCAGCGCAGAGAAGGCTGCCGAGCATCACCGCGCAAACTAACCCGAGGGGGAGGAACACGAGAGCTACTCCACCCGCATTCAATGCCTTCAGGCATACCAATATGCCTATGGCCGTAAGCAGCAGCCCTCCGCACTTTAGAATGTAATATTCCAGAGGCTTGCCGACTCCGGTCGGCCCTTGGCTGCGTTCGGCTACCACCTTGCCGGGGTGGTTGAATACCTCTTCGCTGATCTTCAATTCGCTCCCGCAGCGGGTGCAGCGGTAATCCCCAGGGCTTCCGATCTCGTAATGTTGCTGGCATTTTGGACAGGATATTTTCATTTTAACCTCACAGATTTTTGATTATTTTGATTGATCTCAGGGCGTATTCGGGCGGGAGATCGCTTTCAAGCAGAGCATCAATGGCCCTGCTGCGGAAGGCTTCTCCGTCGGTGCTTACGGTCCCATTGTTGATACCAACGACACCATTAACCGTTCCGGAATTGTCAGCGATCACGGAGCCGTCAAGAGAAATGGTTGCCGCCGGAAACATACGCAGCAGCGTCTTCAGCGTGATCCCGTCAACATTGCGCTTGCCGGAAAGAATCCGGTTCAGATAAGTGCGGCTGATGCCAAGGCGCTTGGCGATGTCCTCTTGAGTTTCGCCATTTTTCCAGGAGTCAGTAAGCTGCTTTTTTATTTCTTTTTTTATATCCATTTTCTCTCACCTTTTTCATAAAATAGTATTTTTTTTATTAAAAATCAATAAAAAACAATAAAAAAACACAAATTAGACTTGCAAATGTGCCAACAGGAACTATATTTAAAACAAAAGGAGGTTTTTATGGTTGTGACGATCAGTCTTAACGAACAAGACGAAAAGAAGTTGAATGACCTCATTCAGCATACGGGAGAGGCGAACAAATCGTTCATCTTCCGCTCCGCCCTGCGGGAAATGCACAAGAATTTTTTTGTCGCCAAATGTGCCAATAGGAACATTAACGATCGCCGGGAGGCGGATCAGAGCGGCAGAATTGCCGAGTGACGGCAGCATCAAAAAACAAAAAAGGAGTCAAAAATGGAAAAACTGAAATTGAAAAGAGTGGGGAAGGCGAGTCGGGTCATCACCCGGTGTGAGATCAAAGGGGAGTCAAGAGTCATCACGGGTTTATTCTCTGTTGAACTCAACCAAAACTTCCTGCACGTAACGTGCGCAAATTACCCCAACATGTCACCCGGGGTTATTGTACATATAGGCAGCAAGAGTCCCGAAATCCCCCTTGAGGCCGCGCTCAAGACAGCACTGGATAAGGTGCGGTATTTTGATAAGGAGGCGGCTATCGCCGAACTTGAAGCTGCAATCGCCCAGAAAGACGAGATTATTTCGCTTTTAATTTCCAAAACAACGGAAGAGCATTATGAGTGACGGCAAACCCAAAGATCCGACGTTTTCGCCGGTTATCGCCGTAGGTGCGGCGATAGCGTTCTGCCAACTGGCGGCGGAGCAGCTGAAGGATGTTCAGGCCGCTCTGGGGGATGATGCCCCTCAGGATATCGCCGGTTGTCGCTCCCAGCTGGGCTTCGTTATGATGACTTTGAAGCAGGTCCGGAAGGAGGTGCACTGATGACTTTGTATTGCTTTTACAACAAGCGCACCCGCAGGTGCGCCGGGGTTCCAGTGCGGAATATTGAAAACACCAGCGAACTCGCCTCCAAGATCAAAGATTTTGGCCTTGAAGAGCAGTTCGGGATCATGACGGTCACGGTCGGCAAGAAACGGGGTGAGGTTTTTGTCCGGACGGATCCCGCCGACATCCCCCCCCCCTCCGATGATCGCATAGATAAACAAGTTGAAAAGTTAAGGAATTCAAAAAAATGAAAATCAGTTTGGATGACATTCTGTGCGAAGATAACCGCAAATATGACCAAAAAGCGATCACTGAACTTGCCGAAAATATTGGTGCATTGGGGCTGTTGAACCCCGTCTCATTGCAGCGTATTGAGGATGGAAAATACCGGTATAAAGTGATCGCCGGGCGCAGACGTTTCCGCGCGTTGATGCTGCTTGAACGCCGGGAACTTCGGGATGAAGAGTTCAGGATCATTTCTGCGGATGCCGATATGGTGGCATTCAGCGAGAACTTTCACCGCCAGCAGTTGAGTGTTCAGGAGGAATTGGAGCAGTTGCAGCTCCTTACCGGCAAATATGGCGATGACAAGGTTGCATTCCTCGCCAAAGAGCTTGGTAAAAGTGAGGTGTTTGTGCGTTCGCGTCTGCGACTTCTGAACCTTTCTGACCGCTGGAAGAAAATGCTTGATAACGGAGGCCTTCCACTCGCTTATCTTGAGGAAATTGGTAAATATTCCAAAGATCAGCAGGAAAAAATTTCAGAATATGTGGTTTTCGGTAAGAAAAATGTCCGCGAAGTTGCCGAGGCGATCAAGGATTATTTGTGGGTGAAATTACCCAAGAAATATTGGCCCGAGTGTGATTCATGCCCCGAAAATCCGGCAACAGATACATTCTTTTTTGCGGATTGTCCGGCAAGCTGCACGGATCGGATGTGTTTGATCCGGAAAGTTGGGGATGACTTGGAAGCAATTTTGAATGTTTTCAAAGAAAAGAAAATGCCTGTTTACCTCTGCTCTGAACTGAACAGTTATGAACAGAGAGAGTACGTCGAAAAGAGGTTCGGCTGCAAATTTATTTATGGATTTAATAAAAATCCGAAAAAGGACAACATTATAATCATACATGACGCTGCTATATCCAGTACAAAAGGAGAGGTGTATGAACACCAGCGGGGGTGTGTTTTATTCGGAAAGTCTGAAAGTCCGAAGGGGAAGCCGAAGGGGGCTTCATTGAAAGAACAGCTGGAAGTTCAGGCGAAGAAACTGAATGGAAAACGCTATGCCGTTGCCATTTGTGCTTTGATGAAGTTCCTCGAAGATATCGATGCTGCCGCAGAAACGTTGCTGAAAAGATTTTATGACAAAGAAATGCAAATTCGCTGTCTGATCCTGAAATACGGGCATACATCCACGTTCCATGAGTGGGATAATCCCCCTCTGGAAGATATGGAAAAGGATGTCATAGATACTGTTTATTTTTCAAAAATTCTTAGAGGGACGATCGCCAAAATACATGATCGCTTTCGCTGCCTGCATCGGGACTGCTCTCAAGTGGATCTCCCGGGGTGCAAGAAGGATATAGAGCGTTGGGCGGCTGATATTGGAATTGACTTTCATTCTGAATATTTGGAAAAAGCCATTGCCGCAAATCCTGAAACAAAGCGAATGATTGAATTGAAAAGCAAAATTGAGGAGGGAAGTTTATGAACAAGGTTTTTATTTTCAGTTTTTTTCTTGCGGCGGCGGTTGTGATCGTGCGGGCGGTCGCCGACGTGATCCGGTGTTACGGGCGCACCATGGCTCTGCATGGCTACTGGAGGGCTCTGGATGATATGCGGCGGCGCGATCTCGCGCAGAGTTGTGACGAAATCGTCAAGCGCGTCATCGCCCACAAAAACGGGGAGGTGGAAAAGTGATTGTTTTTTTGCACATTTTCAGTTTGCTGCTTGACAAACGCCCAAAGGGTGCTATATTGAGTAGCATCGGATGTGGAAGTCCGGTGTCACAAGCGGCAGTCGCCACCGTCAACGGTGACGATCTCCCGAATAATTTTATATTGCAGTCTTATTTTGAGTCTGCCGGGCGCGGCATTTGCCGCGGCGTGACTTGTGACACGTCTTCCACCCCGGCAGGCTCTTTTTTCGTACCGGATGTGGAAGTCCGGGGAAAGAGCCAGACAGTCAAGACCTTATCACAAGGAGGCTCAAAATGGACAATACCATTCTGTTCGCACACCGTCACGGCCAGGAACACTTCCCGGCTCGCCCAATCTTCCATCACTTCCCCGCGTCTGTTCAGAAGAACATCAGGGTCAACCCGCTGGGGGCGATCACATTCGCAGCCCAGTGTCTCGCCGACAAGGAGGCACTCTTCGACTATGTTGACTCCCTGCCGATTCCGGAAAAACTGCGCCGGGAAATCAGGAACATCCTCGTCATCGAATACAATCTCAACAAACACTGATCCGGGGAGGTTTTTATGCTGATTGAAAAACTTCTCAATGAGCAGCAGGCGGCAGAGATCCTCTGCACTACGCCTAAAAATCTGCAAACGTGGCGTTGTCGCGGGCGGGGGCCGAAGTTCTGCAAGATCGGAGCCGCCGTCCGGTATGATCCCGCTGATCTGCGGGAGTTCATCTCCGCCAGTAAGCGGGAGCCGGGGCTGCTCGAACAGCCGATCATCCCGGAGCAGTTCCGCTGGCGCAAGCCGAAACATCGCCGGTCGTGACTTTGCGATCACAAAGAAAAACTACATTTCCACAAACAAAAGGAGACTTACAATGAACATTCATTTTGCCGCGAGCGACCGGGAGGTTTGCCGATCCATCCGGAAGTACAAAAAAGCGATCTTCTGGAAGCGGTTCCTGGAACTGCTTTTCAGTTGGTGATTTTATAACAATTCAACCCGCCGGGCGGTCGATCTGATCGTCCGGCTAAACCCGTCTTTAGGGAGAGAGGAGTTTTATGCAAAAAACGGAATGTTACGGAACCTTGAAACGCCGCAAAGAGTGCGGCGAATGCGAGGTCAAGAAAGCCTGCCGGGAGGCGGCAAAAATCAACGCTCCGGCAAAAGAAAGCCGGATCTCTGCGGAAGTGGCTTTGGCACTGGAAGAGTTCGCCGCGCTTCCGGAGGTCTACGAGGACTATTCGGGAGACAAATTCTACACCTACGACGCACTCTTGCGCGTGGTCTGCTTCCTGTCGCGGCTTTCTGCTCCGGCACTTCGGGTGCTGCGGCTCAAGATCGCCGCGCCGGACGCCCCAAAATCCGCGATCGCAAAAATGACAAAAGTCAAAATGGCGACCGTCAAGCGGGCGGTCTCTGAAAGTCCCGCGCTGCAGTCTCTTTTTTCGGAGGGGAACGCGGCGGCCGACGGCGTGATCACGGCGGCGGATACGGTTTATCTCTCCGGGCCGATCTCCGGAATGAACGGTTCCAGCGAGCCGATCTTCGCCGATGCGGAGCAGCAAATCGCGGAAAAATACCAGTGTCGGGTCATCAACCCGACTTTCGCCGGGCATTACATCGGTTTTCAGCGCAAAGAGAATGACTACATGATCCTCGCTGCAGCGGCTGTCCAAATCAGTGACGTGGTCGTGCTTCTTCCGGGCTGGGAGCAATCCGCAGGAGCGCAGACCGAAAAGGAACTTGCCGAAAAACTGGGCAAGCGGGTCCTGAAGGTGGAGGAGGTGCTGAAATGGTCATGATCGTGATCTTTCCGCTGATCGCAGGTTTCTGCATGATGCTGCGCCTTCCGCATGAGATCCACACGGTGCTGCTCTTCGCCGGTTACGCCGTCAGCATTGGGACGGTTGCGCGCTACTCCTGGGTAGCGGCAGCGTCAGAGGCCGCGCTGCACGACTGGCAGGAGGCTGTACGCCGCGCCTGCCCGGCGCATCAGGCCGCCATAATCAAACACATTGCAGAAGAGGAGGAGTCTGAATGAATCTGGATGATCTCCCCGAAGAAGAGCGGGAATGCGCCAGCGAGTGCGAGCGGCGCGGGTACAGCTACCCGGTTCTGCGCCGGTTCTGCGCCAAACTGATCGCCCTCGCCCTGCGCGAAAAGGAGATCAAATCCACGCCCAACATCATCACACTGAAAAAGAGAGGAAGAAAAAGCAAATGAGCATATTTGACTGGGATCCTCCGGAACTTCCACCGCTCGGCGGAGAGAATTCCGATGGACACTAATACTGTTATCATCACGGGGAGGCTGACCCGCGACCCCGATTTCCGCAGCACTGCGACCGGCGCGGCGGTCGTTGACTTCACCATCGCCAGCGGCGACGGCGACCGGACTTACTTCGGGGCTGTGACCGCATGGAACGGTCCTGCCAACTTCATCAGGCAGAACTGCCGCAAGGGCTCCTGGGTGCTGGTGCTGGGAAAACTCTCCCGGGAGGAGTGGCGGGATCGCAACGGCGACCGCCAGGCAAAGACCCGGATCGTTGCGGTTTCGGTCGAACTCCTGCGCCCCGCCGCCGGAGATGTTCCACAGGTGCAGGATCGCGGTCATCAGGAGAATTTATGGAATGAATGACGATGAATGCTGGGAGCGGATTTTTCTAAAAAAACGGCTCCGTCAACAAAAAACAAAAAAGGAAATAAAAGCGCGAAAACGCGCCTATAAATTGCGGAAAAAAATTTTAGAAAATTCAAAAATATTTTTTCGGCTTCCTGTGAATTTTACAAAAGAGGAAAAATTTTTACGATGAAAAAACCAACTTCAATTCTCATTCCGACCGACTGGGAGGAGACATTTCAGGATCTTCCGGACGGCGATGCGGCACTCCTGATCCGCGCGGCTTTCGCGTGGAACCGGGGGGAAGAGCCGGAACTTCCGGCGCACATTGCCCCGTTTGCAAAACTCTTGAAAACAACGATTTGCAGAGCGGCAAAGAAGTACAGAAGCACCTGCTACAACCACTCGGAAGCCGCCAGAAAGAGAGAGGCGGAAAAGCGGGAGGAACAGTCAAGCACCGTTGTGCAGAATTGTGAAAATTCGGCAGAAAAAGCACAAGCAAGCACAACTGTTCAAAATTGTGATGTTTTTTCACAAAAAGCACAAGCAAGCACAGTTGTGAACAATAAAAATAAAAATAATAATAAAAATAAAAATATTAATACTCCCCCAAGGGGGAGTGCAGAGGGGGGGAGCGCGCGAAAAATTGAAATTTTGAAAAATCGGCTGGATCTGCGTTTTAAGCGGTCAAAGGTGACGGCATGGTCTCCAGCAGAGATCTCCGCCATGGCGGCGATCATGCCGCGCCCAAACCTGATCGCTGAATACTGGGAGATCAGCCGATACTACCGCTCCGGCTTCTGCAAGTACCCGCGGCGGACGGTCCTGTCGCTCCTGCAGAACTGGACCGGAGAACTTGACAAGGCACGATCGCCTCAAGTCAACTCCGAAGGAGTCGTACGGTTGCCGGTCGCTTCCGAACAACAACAAAAACAATTCACCCCAACCCAAAGAGGACTGGGAGGCCTCGCCCAATGAAAGCCATTTCTTCACTTATTCCGCAACTTCCGGAACTCCGGAAGCAAACCAATCAACCGGCAGTCCGACCGGCCGTTACCGATGCGCAGCGGCAGGAGATCCGGGAGCTGCTCGCCGATGCGGGCTTTGATGCCGTCAACCAGGGCGTTTACGACACGCTGATCACTTACGGCAGCCGGGAAGTCGCTCATGCAAACACAAAGGGGCTGTTCCTGACCGGTCCAGCCGGGATCGGAAAAACTTTAGGCGTTTCTATTCTTGCTGCCAAGTTCGGTTGGCCGGTGCTGCCGGTCGCCGATGTCGTGAGCGCATTTCTGGAGGTTTCGGAGGCGGATTTCCAGAACTTCATATCCGCGATGGATTTTTGGGGCGTTCCGCGCATGATCGTACTGGACGATCTGGGTGTTGAGCCGGTTCCGGTCAACCGCTTCGGGACGGCGTTCAACGTTCTTGCCGACGTTCTGGATGTGCGATACCGGCTCTTCCTCCGGTATGGCGTCCGGACGATCGTCACCACGAACCTCGGCGATGCTGAACTGGTCAAGCGGTACGGCTTCCGCATGGATGACCGCCTTAACCAGATGTTCGACTTCGCCGCAGTGACAGGAGAGAGCCGCCGCAAATGAAAGTCTGCCCGTTTCACGGGAGAAGCCACTTATACACTCCGCAGCGGCATCCGCTGCCGCCAAAAGGCTGCTGCGCAAAGTGTTGGTATATGTTTTACAGGTATATTCCATTGATCGAGAGGGAAAATGGGAACACGAACAAGGCCGCTCACTGAAGCAGAGTTCAGCAGATATCTGCTGGTTATCAATGATCCGCCGCCACCAATGCTGCCAAGCGCAGCAGTGTGCGCGTTTCTGCTCGGCTCCGGAGCGCGGATCTCGGAGGCTCTGGGGCTGCGGTTCAAGGACGTCTTTCTTAACTCCGGAGAACCAAAAGGGGAGATCACAAGAACGGTCTCCAAGAAGAAAGACAAGGGAAAATTGACACCGTCGGCTGTCGCTGCTGTGAGGCGGTTCGGGGAAGCGTTCGGCATCGAAGAAGAGGAGGTGCTGCGCTTCATGGCGGAATATCCGCCGCCAGCCGGAAAGCGGGTGCGGTTGACTGTGCCGTTC
Organism: Lentisphaeria bacterium; assembly: GCA_017466125.1. Lineage (GTDB taxonomy): Bacteria > Verrucomicrobiota > Lentisphaeria > Victivallales > Victivallaceae > Victivallis. The sequence goes on from JAFTUS010000223.1 coordinate 42,295, forward strand.
CCGTGGGAAGCGGTCGGGAAGAGTTTGACCCTCTGGGGAACGGAGTGCCGCAGGCGGTTCTTGATCAGACCGGAAGAGCTGCTGTTCTCCGCCAGATGGACAAGGCGGGCAATGAACCGACGCAGCGTTCTGCGGGCTAACCGGCGGCTGCTGGAGATCGCCGGGGTGGATCCGGACCGGGTCGGGCTGCATGGGCTGCGGAAGACCTTTCTGCGGAAAGTTCTCAAGGAGGAGTTGCGGCGCGGGACGGATAAGTTCGATGCCATCCGTAAGGTGCAGCGGCTCGCCGGACACGTCAGAATAGAGACCACTCTGCTGTATTTGAGGGATGAAATTGAAGGGGATCTCGCGGACGCGCTTTGCAGAGCTTTTGCAGACGTTCGCCCAGAATGTGCAACGAACAACATTCAGGAGGAGTATTAACCACAAATGAACAATTCGGAACAAAAAAACTCATGCAAACCGAAACTGCCCAAAACTGACCAAAAGAAACCGATTTGCGTGATTTCTGCGAAAACCGCAGCGGAAATTTTGGGCGTGTCGAGACAACATATTTCACAACTCGTTAAGCGCAAAAGATTAACGTGTCTGCAAGATTTACGCCCGATGCGCTTCAGCATAACGCAGTTCGCCGAAGAAACGGGCATAACGACACAACAGATCGAGAAAGCAGCAAGGGGGTTAAAATGTTCAAACTGAACACCTTGCCGCCATCCACCCCCCTTATAGGTTCTTTCCACCCCACACCCCAGCCGCAGCGGTGTGGCGGCGAGTGCGGAATAGCGGGCGAATTTTTGGTTTGCCCGCGTCTGCAAGTTGAGGGTGGAATGCGGGATTTTTGGGGGCTGCAATGACCCGGAATGAGTTTTTGAAAACATTTGGCTGCACCCGGGGGCAGCTGGATCTGATTATTGAGAAGAGCCGGGCGCGGAAGGATGGCCAGGTCGAAACCGATTGGGGCGTCTTCTGCGTCACCAAGAAAAAGGGCGGAAAGACCGCTGCCGTTGAGATTACCCCGGTCCGCAAGTCCCAGGCGAAGCCGGCTCCCGTGCCGGTCCCCGTCTCTCCTGCTCCCGACCGCTACGATGCCGAACTTATGCGGCTTGATCCGGAGGAGTTGAAACGCCGTCTCATGGTCGCGCAAGTTATGGCTGCGCAGCAGAAACTTGAGGCGGAGCGGCGCGAGCTGCGTAAAGAGATCCTGGGCGAGCTGGTTTCTGCGCTCATCGTCTGTTTCGGCGAGTTCCGCGAAGCACTGGCCCAGCTTCATCTTGACGAGACCTCGCTTCAATTCCTGAAAGACCGGCTCGACCGTGCGCTGGAGAAAGCGGGTGAACTATGATCTCTCCTGACGTTCGCAAGAGTGCCGGGCTTCTCTTCCGGCAGATCATTCCGAAGGCGTACGAACGCCCGGCGGAGTGGGCATCGCGCAACATCCGGTTCACGCACGAAAAGGACCCGATCAAGGGCGCGCTCGATCTTACTTTGACGCCCTATCTGATCGACCCGATCAACGCCTGGGAACTCCGTCGCGGTCAGGGGTTGAAGGAGGTCACTGTCTGCGCTCCGGAGCAGACGGGCAAATCCCTCTCCTGGGAGTGCGGCGAGTTGTGGAGTCTCCAATGCTCTCCGGGTCTGTCGCTTATCTACTACACCTCCGACAAAAAGGCGGAGCGGATCAACGAAGAGAAGATCGAGCCGCTTCTGAAAGCGATCCCCTATTTTGCGGAACTCCTTGAACTTCCGGGCGCGAAGACGCTCGACCACTACCGGCTGGGGGAGAGTCTCTCTTACTTCAGCGGTGTCGGCAGCCGCATTTCCTCCTTCTCTGCCCGAAGAACGGTCGCTGACGAATTGGACGACTGGAAGGAGCGCAAGGGACACGATGCCCTTGACGACCTCCGGAAACGCGCCCGCGCCTTCCGGGAAAGCCTCTGCTACGAAGTTTGCACCCCCAAGGGGTCTGTTACCGAGAGCCGCATCTGGCAGGAGTTCCTGAATTCCAGTCAGGGCTATTGGCATTTGCGCTGCGCCGGGTGCGGCGAGTTGACATTGCGGAGCTGCGACATTCACAACTTGCAGTTTGAAACGGAGAAGGACGAGCTTGTACCCGGTTCCTGCCGCCTCATCTGCCCGCGCTGCCACAAGGAACATTTCGAGGAGCAGAAACACAAGATGAACCTTGACGGAGGCTACACCCACAAGTTCCCCGGCCGCATCGATGCGCATCCGGGGTTCCAGTGGGGCGCGCTGGCGTCGGTATTCGTCTCTTTTTCATGGGAGAACATCGGGCGCAGCCAACTGCTGGCCGGTAAGACCGGCAGTCTGGAAAAACAGATCTATTTTGACAACTCCGTGCGGGGGCTGCCTTACAAGCCGCGCCGTCAGGACACGAAGGGCGAAGATGCGCTCCGCCGCCATGCTGCGCCGCTGCCGGATCCGGAGACTTTGCTTTTTCGTTTTCTTGCGGTCGATACGCAGGATGACGGGTTCTTCTGGGTCGTTCGCGGCGTTGATGCCGGGGAGAACACCTACCTTTTGGGGTGCGGCAAGGCGGACTGTCTGACCTTTGCCCCCGGGCGTGAATCTCCGCTTGAGGAGGTCTGGAATGCAGAATTCCACGGCGGGAAATGTATCTGCGGCATCATTGACGAGGGCGGTCATCGTGTGGATGAGGTCCGCGAGTTCGCCCGCGAACACCCCGGATTGCTGACCTACAAAGGCAACACCCGCATCGGTCAGCCATGGAAAGAGTCAACCGACGTTTCCCGGCTGCTGCTGGTGAATGCCGAACACTACCGGCTGGTACTCCTCCATGCCATTTACTGGGGAGAGAATCGCGGAAACTCCTTCTGGTTTCTGCCGCAGGAACTTCCGGAGGACTACAAAGAGCAGATCCTTGACTTTAAGCCGAACAAGGCGATCCGGAACGGGAACGCCCTCGAGAACTACGTCTCCACGGGCAACGACCACTTTTTTGATTGTGAAAAAATGGCACTTGCGCTGATGGATTATTTCAAAGTCAAAGTGCTGCCAAAGGTAGTCCCGAGACAGAAAAAAGTGATAAAAAGGGTGTGAAAAATTTAAAAATAGTGCGTGAGGGTAAATTCCCCTCAACGTCCCCCCAAAAAACGCTATATTTATAGAGGGTACTTTTTTTTGACAAACAAGGATTTTTTTATGGATAACGAAAATGCAGAAGTGGACGCTCTTCTCCAGGAACTGGAAGAGGTCCGCGCCGCCCGCCGGGAATTGATCACAAACGGGCAGAGCGTCTCTGTTTCCGGCGCGTTCAGTTCAACAAAAGTAAAGCTGGACGAACTGAAAAAGCGTGAGCGCGAAATCATGCGCGAGGTCGTCATTTTGCGCGGCGGCGGGAATATGCTCAATATCCGCAGGCGGGAGGCGATGAAACATGAGTAAACATTTTTCTGTTTCCCAACTCTCCCCGCTGAACCTCTACCGCGCGATCCAGACGATGCGCAACGGTGCGCGGCGGCAGGTCGCCGCCGAGACCCGCAACGAGGACCGGGAACACCTGAACGGTTTTGACCGCCTGACCGCGATCGCCATGGGGCGGGATCTGAACCGCAACAGCAGCAAGGCGATCACGCTTCTGAACCAGCGCGCGACCCTGACCGTCGGCGAGGTAAAAGCGCAGTTCAATTCCAGCGATGCCGACTGGAACAAACTTGCAAACCGGTACTTCAACACCACATTCGCGCGGGACTGCTACTACCGCTCTCCGGAACATCTGGAACAGATAGCGGAATGGGTCGAACTTGCAAAACTCCGCGAGGGGGATATCCTTGTCGTCTTCGACGATTTTCTTATGAATTCCGGAAAGCTGCTCCTCTGGGAGGCGGATCAATTGGTAACGGTCGATCCGGGTGACTGGGCAAAACAGGAGATCTGGTGCGACGTTGTCGATGGGAAAAGCGTTCCGATGTTTCAGGAAAACGGGGTCATTGTTGACCAGTTTGGCAGAGTAGCGGCTTACGCCGTGATCCGGAACAACCCCGCCGACCGCCGTGATCGCGGCATGATGACTGCGCGGATCGACCGCGTGACATTCATCCCCGCCGACAGTGCGCGGCTGGTGCGAAACACCTTCCGCCCCGGTCAGGTGCGCGGAGTGCCGGTGATGCTGCCGGTTTCCGATGACCTTGCCGACATTGAGGATATGGCGAAAAGTGAACTTTCAACAGCCCGCTGCCGCAGTAAGATGATGGCGTTCGTAAAACACTCCGCAGAAGAGCTGGAGCAAGTGGAGCGTCAGGCGTTCATCAACGCCATGCGCGGGCGGCTTGAGGGCGGCAGCGATGAATCCCCGGAGGTCGTTGAGCGCAAGCGGTACACCGCGCTTGAAAACGCCGTGGGCGGCGTGGTCGAATACTGCGAGGAGGGCGACCAGATCGATCTCCCCGCGATCGACCGGCCAAATCTGGATGTCGCGACGTTCTTTCACTTTATGGGTGACGGAGCGGGCGCGGCTCTCGGGCTTGCGCAAGGCTACTCCAGAATGGCAGTTTCTTCCAGCTATACCGCTCATCGCGGCGAAACCTGCATGACCTTCCGTCATATTCTGCGGGAGCAGAAAAAGCACGAACACGACTGGCTTGACTGGCTGGCGGTCAAAGTGATCGGTTTTGCCGTTGCTGCCGGAAAACTCCCTGCCGGTCCGGATGGGTGGGAGAATGCTGTTTCATGGCGGATGCCGACTCCGGACGTGATCGACCCGCAAAAAGAGGCGGCGGCAGACCAGCAGAACATGAAAAACGGCAAGAAAAATCTGCTCGATATCGTCGGTCCGGACTGGAAGGAGAAACTGGATCAGACTGCGGAGATCCTCCAATACGCCAGAAGCAAAGGGATCCCGCTTGCAATGTTCGAGACGGTCGCAGGGGCGGCCGTTGAAATAGAAAAGTCAAACGAGGAGTGAGTATGAA
>JAFTUS010000224.1 GCA_017466125.1 Lentisphaeria bacterium
TATCTCCATCCCAATATGATGGATTATGGGTGCTTGGAGTCCCTCCGCCGACAATATCAGCGATTTCGTTCACCTTACGCTGTTCCCAAGCGTCAGAAAAGCCTGAAAAGCGGATTTCCGGAACATTTGATCCATTTTTCGGAAACATTTTTTCAAGCATCGATTTTTTGATTTTCGTCAATTTATCATACTTACGCTGATGAAGGGTGATAAGACGGTCAATGGATTGGAAAAACTGCCCGATTTTCTGTTGCTCAGAAATTAAAGGATATTTTACCTCTATATTCTTTAGCTTTTCAAAATACAAGTTTGTAACACTTCCACCTTCTACTCGCATAGCAAATTCTTGCCGCAAAGTTGCATTAAACATTATTGCCATGAAAAGCGGATTTTGATCAGAATTAAAAACAGAAATCATTTCTCCTATAGCTATCCCCTTTAGTGACAACCATGTACAATGATTGTAATCCATTGGGTCTTCGCCGACACGGGGAATCAAGACCTCTGTGCCTTTACTGAACCGGAGTTTTTCAGACGGCATTGAGGTATAAGAAAAGACTCTGTCAACGATGGTTCCAAATTTGGTATATAACTCTCCATATCGAATACATGGTGTCGTTGCATCTTCTGTTACAGACCATTTCGGACAACTGTGTCCATAATAAAAAGAACCTACCATACCCAACTCACGCTGTTCCCAAGCGTCGGTAAATCCGGAGAACCGAATTGCAGGTTTTTTTGCTTTTTCTGCCATCATTATTCGCCTCCGAGCAATTTTTTCAATTCTGCCAGACCTTGCATATCAAATTCATCCCCCTCCAACTCATCCAAGAGCCCAATCAAAGTCTGCTCGGTTTCGGCGATCTCCTGTTCTACTTCGGCGAATGTTGTTTCATATTTAGCGCAAAGTGATTCCAGTTTTGTAATAAAATCTGCCACAATGATTTCCGGCAATTTATTTATATTTTCAACAAGTGGTACAACCCATTTGTATTCCAGCATCTGCATAGCTTCATCAACAGACAGCTCTTCGATGACAGATTTTGTACGAATGTGCAGAGCAGCAGAATCTTCCTTGATTTGTTTTTTTAAGGTCTTTTCTTTGGTGATAAGCATATCCACCTTTTTCAGGATAGCCAATGTTTCCGGCTCATCGTCTTTTGCTTTCAGAGCTTTTTTGACTTCAGCCGGAACAAAAGCGTCTTTGGCTTCATTGACAAAATCTTTTTCCTTGTCCTCTTCGCTCAACTCATCCAGAAGCTCGCTGTAGGTAGATGCAATTTCCGCAAGTTCGTTTTCTTTTGCTTTGAGGGCAGCAAGTTCATCAGTGAGAAGGTGTTTTTGTGCCAGATCAAAGGGAATAATGTGTCCCAGCCAGCCTTCCTGTACTTCCTGCTCCTTGTTATCTTTTTTCTTGATAACCATATTGGGATCAACCTGGGTAATTGCCCCTTCACCTTCAGTTTGGATGATTTCAAGGTCAACCGCCACCTGTTTCCAGTTATCATGGAGTTGCTGATATGCCGCATATTTATCAATAAGCGGAATGTTGGTCAAACGGCAAAATATATTGTCAGCAAGAACAGTTTCCTCTTGCGAAATATTGATATCAGACATTTTACTTAACAACTCAGCTTTCAAAAATGCCGCAAAATCAGAGAAGGCACTTTTGTATTGAGATGTAAATGCCGTAATATTTTTATGTTCACCTACCGCTTTTTTCAAATCAGATACCTGTAATTGACAGTAACCTGAATTGACCGGTTTGAACAAGGCATCACGCAACTCCGGAAACGCCTCCCAGCACTCGCCCAATTCAGCAACTTCTTTTTGCGGAATGCCTCCGAACATTGAAGCATAAATATCCCAGCTTTCCGGCTTTTCTGAAGAATCAACATAACGGGGGATATTCAGATTGTATTCATTTGCCCGGATTTCCTCACGATCAACTTTCTTTGAAAATCCGTCAACAGTTGCCCGTTCTGTGACAACATCTACGATTTTCTTGATGTCGCAGGCGCGCAAGACATTATTTTTTCCGACTTTTTCAAATCCCTTTGAGGCATCTACAATCAGAACATCCGTATTGCTGCGAGCCTGTTTCAAAACCATAATAATCGTTGGAATACCAGTTCCAAAGAAAATATTTGCCGGGAGACCGATGATAGCATCAATGTTGTTATTCTCAATCAGGTTTTTACGAATGGTTCCTTCCTCGCCACCACGGAACAACACGCCGTGTGGCAGAACAATGGTCATAATCCCATCTCTTTTCAAATGGAATAAGTCGTGCAGCAAGAAGGCATAATCGGCTTTCCCCTTCGGAGCAATACCATATCTGGCATAGCGAGGATCTGTTTCTTTATCTGTCGGGTCCCAAGGCTGCGAATACGGCGGATTAGATACAACCGCATCAACATATAACGGATCGTAAGTTCCAACGGGGTCGGATTCATCAAAAAACGGCCAGTCTTCCTCCAGCGTATCTCCGTTCCGGGTGATGATATTATCCGGCAGAATTCCACGCATAACCAAGTTCATGCGAGTAAGGTTATAGGTGTTCTCCTTGAGTTCCTGGGCAAAATATTTAATGCGATTGCTTTCGCTCATATAACGAGCGACGCATTTACCAATATTGATCAAGAGAGAACCAGATCCGCTTGTTGGGTCATAAATTTCAATTTTGTCCCGATCTTTCAGGTGACCGGCCACAATTTCTGACATCAACAAGGAAACTTCATGCGGAGTATAAAACTCTCCTGCTTTTTTTCCGGCATTAGCTGCGAAATTACTGATCAAATATTCGTAAATAAAACCAAGGACATCATAATCCTGCCGACCATCCATCGGAATATCCTTAATAAGGTAAAGTAATTCCCGGATAGCTTTTGTTCTTGCCCCGGATGTTTCACCAAGTTTGGAGAGTCCCGTCTGTAATGTTGTAAAGACGCCGTCAAAGACTTTTTTGTGAGTCACATTGATAAGTCGGCTGAATGCATTTAATGCGGTTGTTACATCATCAGCAGAAAAGTCTGTTCCTTTATTGATCCATGTGGAAAATAAATTGTCATAGGAAATGAAATAACCGATGTTTTTCTGAACCGATTCAACAGTTTCACTGTCTTCCTCTGTCAGCTGCGGCAGATATTCATCAGTCCAGTCATTTTCCTTTAAATATTTAACCTCTTTGTCGGAGAGAAATTTGTAAAAAATAAATCCGAGAATGTAATCCTTGTATTCGTTTGCCTCAATCTTGGAGCGCATTTTGTTAGCTGATTCCCAGATTTTTGCGGCCAATTGCTGCTTGTTCATATTTATTCTCCTTCACCGGTGTATGTTTTTGTGTTTGCGCTTAATATAGTATGCACAAGTGGACATCTATTGTCCAGTCTGTTCTTGCCGACAATTTTTTTTTTCATTTTTTTTGCAATCATCGGAAATATCCATAATATCGCCAATATTGCAATCAAGAGCTGTACAGACTTTCACAAGAACATTTGTTGTCACGGATTCGTCTTTGCCGAGCTTTGCCAGAGAAGTGGAACTAATTCCTGATTGCAGCCGTAAATCGGTCTTGCTCATATCTCGGTCGATAAGCATTTTCCAAAGTTTTTTATAACTTACTCGCATAGTTATTTGTCCTGCATATATATTGATTGATGTTGCCACACAGTAAATATATTACAACAATCGCAATATACAAATGCAAAATCTGTAAATACAGATAAAAAATCGCTTTTTCTTTAAAAAAATATTAATTTCAGATTTTTTATTTGAAGATAGTCTTATTTTACGAAAGAGAAACGAGAATTTTACAACTCTCCGGGGGATTTTCGCTGTTCCTTTGTTGCGGAGTCGCTCAGTTCAAAGTTTGAACACGCCGGATCAGAATAAGTAACTTCAACCGGTGTGTCAGGATTGAGAAAGCAGAATTCTCCTTCTCCGTCATCGGGGCTTTGTTCCATATAGAAAAAACAGTCGATGCATTGATTACACATAATAATTCTCCATTATCCGTGATACCACCAAATTGCGATCCGGACTGCGATGAAGCCGAGGAAACACATTCCGGAAAGGCAAAAAAATGTAATTCCAAGCGGGATCGCTACATAAAGCAAACCGAAACCGGCAAAAAGCGTCAGGAACAGCATTGCTGTTACAATGAGTTCCCAACGCTTCAGTCGCTTGGATGTCTGCTCGATCAGAACAGCCTTATCCATGGCGGTACTCCTTCCAGTCGCCGCTTTCGATGACTTGGGCCATTTCCGGCAGATTGTGCATGACATACACCCAGCCTGAAACCTCCGTGCCGTTTTCGAGCTTCGCCGGGAACATCAGCCGGTCATAGAGCCGGGGATAACCTTCCAGCCGATCCACCGCTTCCCAATCTTCAAAGGGAATCTCGATCAGCTCGGCTGCGACCGTATTTTCACCCTCCGGCACGAACGCCGGGAAACCATAGCCGGTATCGTAGAGTGTGCCGGTGATAGTGCAAGGGGTAATATTGACTGCGTTCCGACAGAAGCGGTGGTTGCGTTCGCCGGACATCAGAGTTCCGTATACGATGAGTTTAACAGTTTTCATTTTGTGACCTTTCTTTTCTTGGTGAAGTTGTTTTTGATATTATGGACTCTTGCTCCGTTTGAACAGAGCAGACGGTATTCTTCGGGGTATTTGATGCGGTCGCGGGCAACTTTGGTCTGCCACGCCATTTCATAAGTGATCGCCTGGTAGATGCAGTCCTCGAATTCCACATCCACCCAAATTCTGCGGTAGACCGAAGGGTATCCCTCGTAGCGATCCAGTTTCCGCAGATGCTCTTCCGTGATTACATAGAGGACTCCCTCGGTCTCTGCACCTTCGACAAAGTCGATGTCAGCGTACAGCCGTTCCGCAACCCGGTGGTTGCGTAAGACTGCGCCGCCCAGGTCGATTGCTCCCGGACACCGTTTCGCCATCCGTGCTGGGTTCATGTTACTGCCGTAGGCAAAATACAAAAACATGGTATTCATTGATTTACCTCCAAAATTTAGCTTACAACATATATAAGCGTGGAATCTGCCAAATAGCAAGTCGGCATAGCGGAATATCTTGCAAATAGTTTGAACGCCGAAAAACGCCCAGAAAGCCGCCTGTCGCGGCGAACGTTTTTTATCACGATCAGGGCGGTTCAGCCTATCCCCACATAAGCGGACAGTGGGCCGTTTCTGGCGAACAGGTGGCGTTATTTTATTACGGCTATGAGTGCGATGGGGCATAATAATATATCCATATTTTCCAATAAATACCGCCCCTGCGACTTGACAAGGGCGGTATTCATGCTGCGTTTTATTTTAACTCATTTTTTTCATACTCATCTTCCGGAGGGGCCAAAATAATAATTTCAAATCGCATCCACTTCTTATCTCGCCTGTCAAAGCGAGAAAGCCAAGTACCATCCACCCAGACGTGCAGACAAGTTACAGCCATATCATAATAGCATCGTGCCGCAAAGTCATCCAAATTTTTATAAACGAAATACGGTTCAACGGCATCGCCCCGATCCCGGTGGTAGGCAATTACTGTGTTGGGTTGCGGTTTGTTAAAGCTATGATGTTCCCCAAATTTCGGAGCAATCTTTTCTCCAAGGCGACTCAGATGGCCGAGAGCGAGCAATTCCTCTGCTTTTTTCTGCGAGTTGTACCAGCCGGAAAGAATGACGTGTGCGGGAGAATGCCGGTCATCGTTGTAAAGCATAATTGCTTTTATTGTTCCATCGGATTGCTGAACACCGATTGCAGATTGTGGTGGCATAATTTTTCCT
>JAFTUS010000023.1 GCA_017466125.1 Lentisphaeria bacterium
AAACTCTCCATACTGATTTGAGCCGGTGACAATGGTTCGGGAGTCATGCCCCCAAACTCCGTGTGCCAGACGACCGCCTGACGCAACTGTTACATCAAAGCATTTTGCTCCGCTGGAAACATAGAGATACGCTCCCGGCATTACCGTGGTATTGCTCAAATTCACTCCGGAATAGCAACTCATACTGGCGTTTGAGGTGATGGTGGTATTCTCCACACGCACTCCGCTGGATGCACCGGCATTGAAGTCGGCTCCGCTGGAAACAACGATACTGTTGAAATACACGCTTGTTCCATTACCATAAAGACCGCCTCCGTAAGAAACATGGATACCATTGATTTCCGTATTGGAAGAGGCATAAAGCCGACCGCTGGAATGAATATTTCCACCGCTTGCTGATGCTCCGGGACTGATATAACAGTAGGCGGAGTAGTTCAGTTCAGTATCTTTGGCATAGCCTCCGGAACTGACCTGTAAATTGCCACCACTGTTGACCGTTGTACTGGATGCGATCCCATCTGACTTGACGCACACGCTTGCTCCGTAATTGACGGTGGTATTGAGAGCAACACCGCCACTGGATACCTCCATTCGGGAAATATTGGAGTATATCAGATAGCGGTTCTGCATGGTCATCGCACTCTGGTTGCATGATCCATTGGAAAGGAAGGTGAACACTCCACGGCTTCCCATCACCGCCCCTGCAGAATGTACCGTTGCCCCTGCCGCCATTTTATTATATTGGTAGGGAATAATCATGATCAAGCCTCGTAACTGTATGCGTAGTTTGCCTGAAACCTCACATTGTTGACAGCCCCGGACTGGCGGACTGCCCGGATGACAAAAACATGGTAGGTATCACTGTTATTAACCAAATCAAGGATTTCCGGAATATTAATGCCGGACATAGAACACCCTGTGCTTCCCAATGAAACTCCGGTAACCTGATAAGTACACAGAGCATGGTATTCCCATGTAAGCATTTCCGTATATGGAAGCTCATATCTTGAACCACCCGGCTTGTCCATGATCGACGTGAATTCAAGTTCCACAGTACCGCTCCCATTTTCATTGGTATTCCGCACAATGGGAAAATTCAAATAAAGCGTTTTGGGGTCATCTCCGTCAAATACCTGTTGGGAAACGGGGTTACTCACATCAATTAACGAGTGTAAATGCGTTGACGGGGCAAATGTCTCCGGTTTACCCGAAACTCCGCTCCATGGGACTGCATCAGCTTCTGTAGCATGATCAGCTTCCCCGGCAGAGAGGACTTTGCCGTCATCGTTGGGGTCATATACTGATTTAACCATATCCCCGACACCCGTGCCATCTTCACCAATGTATTTTACCCACCTTGCAGCAGAAAAATCTGTCGGCGATGGTGATGTGATTTCGGTGGTAGTGTGTATTTCTGCCCGGAATTTCAATCCATTGGCAGGCGTAAGGGAAAATCCATTACCGCTTGCATCTGACGCATACGCCACATAGCAATAGGCATTTATTCCCCGTTCACCTTTCGGTCCGGCAATAAGCCCGATGGGGTCGCTCCACGCTCCGGATTCACTGCCACGCAGCCTCATGTGCATCAAGCGGTCGGTGATTGCCTGTTGAGAGTGCCATTCAGAACCATCTTTACTGAACTCACACTCCATACCGGATGATACCAATGCCCGGACTTGACCTGCGGTCAGATAATCGGGATCGATTTCAGTCGGAATCCCCAGACTGCTGATTCGGTTTCGGATTGTGAAGTTCTCCACCTGAACGATGAACACTTCTTTTCCGTCAGCATCAAGTCCCACCAGTTCTCCGTGAAGTCCCGTCTTGGATTTTTCTGTACCGAGCCATGTTGAGAGATCTTCCGTGTTCATATTGGGAATGGGAATCATTACCTCGGTATAGGTGATTTCCTCTTCATCCACAATTTCCGTGACCTCGGAAACGGTGATTTTATCATTGTCGCCGACCAGTTTATAGGTTGTGGCTTCGTTGAAATCATTATCCATCGCCCAGCTCCATGCAACAATATTGCTCAAAGCGGAAATGGGGTAAGGTTCCCAGCCGTCCCGGTCGGCAAAGAGCCGCATTTTAAGACATGCTTCAACCCCACGGACAAGGGTTGGTGCGGTCGCATTCTTTGCGTTGGCATAGTCTCGAACCACACCGAGTGTCTCATAGGCGGCAACATAAAATATTGTATTTTGCATTACGCCTCCTTTAATTTTTCAAGTCGCTCTGCTGCATCGGGGTGATCTTTATAAAACGCTTGCCGGACAGCAGAAAGAAGTTCCTGCCACTCGTTGGTAAGCTCCGCATCACGGTTCTCTTCCAGCAAGATGGCAAGGTTGCGGGATTGTAAAGCGATGTCCCGGTGGTCAAACATCAAGTGATCCACCGCCAGCCGGAGTTGCCCGGTTATGGTATCCCGGTTGTCATCAAGGTAACTGAACTCATTAAAGAGCTGCCACGCCTTGACGATGTGCTTTTTTGCACAGGTGGTACACTGGTCATAGGGTGACGCCCGCTTTACAGACATTCCTGTTTTTCCGTGACAATTACAGCTCATACAAACTCCGGTTCAAGGTTGATGTTTGAGGTAAATTCCTCTGTTTCAGTGATAAACACCTCCGCCGGAAGGTCGGTGTATTCTACGGATTTTGCTTTCAGAATCCTGCGATCTTCAAACCCTGCCTCACGATGAGCATAAAAACAATCATCCTCGAACATTGCACATTTATAGGCGGCAACATTATCTGCCTGCACACTTTTGAGGATTTTCATTCCCGGCTGATAAGTCCAGGAGAAGATTTCTCCATTGGCATATTCACCGGAAATCAGCAGTCGGTTGGGCTGCAATGGGTCAAAGCTAACCCGGTAAAGGTAAGCTACCCCATGCAAATCAAGCGTAATTCTTCGGGTCGGCTCTTGGATCACAATCGGTCCGCGCCGTGTGGCATAGCAGGTCTGGTCTTTGCGGACAAAGCCAACATCGGCAAATGTCTGCGGCATGACCTCGCCATTTATGCCGTACATACGGTACAAACGGAAACGGCGGTCACCTTGCCAACCACCGGCGATGAAAGATATCTGCCAGATGCCATCGGCAAACTCTGCACAAGGACCACACTCAGTAGCATCCGCAGGCAGATGCGTCTTCAGCCGTTTCCATTTCTGCCCGGTAAAGTGATATAATTTCCATAAGCCGTCATTCTGAATACAGCAGAATTCTTTTGCATTGCCGTCCTCATCGGGAGCGACAAAGGGCATATGGGTAAATCGATTATCTGTAAATTGAAACATTGTAATTCCTTATCCGTTGGGGCAAGGCCACTCGATAGAACCATCTTCCCTGACACACCCCATCTGCAGTTCCATATAACCGTTATAGGAGTAACCGGAAGTGAATTTATCTTGCAGCCCCACCAGAACACCTTTTTCATTAATCCATCCTTCGCCATAGTGAGAGCCGGAACAGGATGCATTGGGGTTGTTGTGATGACTTTCTCCCACATCCCGAAGCCGCCATTTTGCTCCCGGCAGACCGACGCGTTCCTTTTTGTAGGGGCGCAAATCCCATTCTTTTGGTCCTGTTCTGGCATTGGTAACCTTGCTGGCGATGACCTTGGGTTTACAACAGGGACACACCCAGCACTCCACCAGACGACCTTTTTTCTCGGTCTTGATAATCTTGCCGGTCTTTTTATCCCGCCACAAGATATTGGGTAGTTCTTTTTCTTCTGCCATAGAATACCTCAATTTGTAGTGGAACAGACATCGCTGACTATGAATATTGCCACAGGCACACGAAACGCACAGAATGTGACGGATTCACCGTCAACCTTGCAGCTTCCTATCGGGAAAGCATACTGTCCGGGAGTAGATATCTTCACCTCTGCATCCGTCCACTTTCCGTCATCGCCGAGAGTAGTGCAAACACATATCGTTCCCGAAGATGGAGAAAGTTCGGTAGCAGCGACATCTTTCCATTCGCCATTGCGGTTGAGATACCCTGCTGCAACCTTCAACTTTTTAGCTTCAGCATCGTAAGAGAGGGCAAATGGACCCTCATACACATCCTGTGCGATCGCTCCCAAGAGAATGACTGCTTTGCCGTCAGAAGCAAAGATAACCGGCGAACCAGTCGCACCACGCGTGAAAGTCGATGGGCTGGACTTGGTCGGAGCGGCATAATCACCAGTCCCGGAAACCTTGACGGTTGCCGGACCGCAGATAATGCAACTGCCGATTCCCTTGGATTCAAGTTGATTTACCAGAACGCCCCACGGCTTTGCCGGGTCGGTCAGCGGTTCGGCTGGGACTGCATTGTCGCAAAGCGAACCGCTGTCTGAAAAGTTGACGGCAGTTCCGGCAGAAATGGTACTGCCGGAGTTGTTATACACCTGAATTCGAATCATGCCCCCGGTTGCCGAGATTGGTTTACCGGCAAAACCATTGAGAGCATTGATGAGGTGACGGACATTATTTGATAAGAGCGCATTGGGCGTAAATTCCTGCCCTCGGCTCACATCCGGAAAAAATGCCATTTGTCACCTCACAGTCCCAAACTGCTGAAAGAGGCATATTCGCAGACCTGATCCACATATATCCCTTCCACCTGCATTTTGGGTGTTCCGTTGTTTGCCACCGTTTTGCTGATTGCCCATACATATTCAAAGCCTTTTTTGGAAACGCTTTTACCTCCGACCTTGACCTTGGATTCATTGGGCTGAATGGCAAAGTTAAAGGTCACTGTAACCTTTTTGGCTTTCTTTGCCGGAGTGGAGTAACTCATACCGAGAAACATCACTTCTCCTGCCGACCAACC
>JAFTUS010000024.1 GCA_017466125.1 Lentisphaeria bacterium
CCGGTCTTTTTCGTCACTTGCCTGTGCCGGATCAAGAGGACGGAGTGGCTTCGTAGCCCCGAACCGCTGCATCAGAACAGCGGCAGGGAACGGTTCAACCTCCGAAAAGAACACCGGCTTCCAGCCGAGATGTTCCCAGGCAAGACTGGCAGCTTCAACTCCACTGCATACGCTTCCATAATTCATTTGCATATTTTCCTTGGTTAATGATTGAAGTTTTTACACCCAGTACATATGCGAAAAAGTCGAAAACGTTCACCTTAAAAATCAAAAAAATCAAAAAAAATGCGTGGGACTGTTTTTTTTACAGTTCCACGCAGGATTTATTATATTATGTTATAGATTTAGGATTGATGTGCCTCTATGACGGAAAGAGCTGCTTCCCGGACCTTGGCTTTCAGATCTTCCGGTTCAACGACAATCAGTTTGCCGTTTTGCCCCAAAATTCTCTTTATAAGTATCTCTTGCGGGGCAACCGGAATTTTTACCAATTTAAAAACAGGATCGCCTGTATCCCAGATAATTTGTTGGTCCTCATGAAATGGCATAGAGAAGATCGTGTCGTGAATGTCTTTGTGAAAACGCAAAGTGACATCCTTTACCGGAGTAAGGTGAAATTGGATGTCATCGTATATTTCCGGGTCTGGCTCAAAGGTATCATCAAGTATTTTTGCTTTCTGAATACGATGGATCATAAAACTTCGGGGGGCAGGTGTATCTTTGGAACGGGTATGGATATACCAGTTATTATCCCGGAAAAAGAGAGCATGAGGCTCGACCGTTCTTTCCGTAATTTTCCCCTTGTAGTCACGATAGATGATCTGTAAACACACATGATCTCGCCATGCCTGATAAACCTGATCGAAAATTTCGGCGTTCACTTCCCCCGTTTGAGCTGAAAACAGTTTCATCTGGGCCACAAAAGAACATTTCAGTAAATCGGGATTGGCAACGTTCAGGAGGTAATCTACCGCATTGCAAATATCGCTTTTCAGCGGTTCCGGGAAGATGTTCTCCGATATACGCCGACCTACCAGCATTGCCATCATCTGGGTCTCGCTCAAATATGCCGGATATGCAAAATCCCAATGTTTGTCAGTCAGATAATAACCGTGCCGACTTCTGTCATATTCCCACGGACAGTTGAATTCTTCCTTTAATATCTTCATATCGTGCCAGATAGTCTTCCGGTCACAAGTCAGGATCATTGTTTCAGCAGTATCATAAGTTGACTGCTCAAATGCCTTCTTTATTTTTGTATAGTTGGGATATTGACGCTTCCGCATCATGTCCACTATACGGATCATCCGTTTCAAACGGTATTCACTTACTATCATATCTGCCTTTCAAAAAAAATTGAAAAATTTTTTACTTTTTTTAGGTATGGGGCGGAATATTCCCCATACCCCGTGATAATTTATACTCAGAACATAAAAATGTCAAACGGAAAAGACACATAACGATGAGAAAGGAGCGGCACATGAGAGCATATAATCCGATGACAGTGATCCGCCAGACCTCAAGACAGATTCTTAAAGCGTTTTTTGCGGAACAAAAATGTCTTGAATGTTTGGACTTCGACAAAGACAAACTCTATGAAATTCAGGACGCATTCCGGACTTTGCCGGAAAAAATCCTTCGCAAGGTTGAGGTGGTGATGCGTAATGTTTTCAATTTCGCCGGAAATGACAACATAATGCTCCGGGTTCTGGACGATGCCCAGCAACAGGAAATTGAAATCGGAGCAGAGTTTTCTGAACTTAAAAGCAAATATGACCGGGCGTTCTATATTTATCTGAACCATCGGGATCTGTGGGAAAAGAACTGTGCTTTTATGCAAGTTGATAATCTTCCCAGCCGTCACTGGTGCAGATGTCCGAATCTGCCCAAACGTACCCCGGCAACAGATAAAGCGGC
>JAFTUS010000025.1 GCA_017466125.1 Lentisphaeria bacterium
AGTACAAGCGCAGCGTCGATATTGCCTCGCATGAGGCAATACCACTCGCCGGGAGCGATGCCTCGAAAAAAGAGCGTAGCGTATTTTATCGAGGCGTTGAGCGGACGAAGCATTCCGAAGCCCCTGTAAAAATCAGTCAACGCTCAGAACACAGCTTTTTTGAGAGAAGTTTCTTTCCCTCGCCCCCGAATTTCCACACCTTTTTACAAAAACTTTCGGGTTGTTTTACCGTTGTAAAACCCTATCGTCCTTTTCTTTTTTAAGTTCTTTCAAGCCTTCGAGAAAAAGAATAATAGCCGGAGTATAATCTCTGCCATTGCCGATAGGTATTCCGGTAAAGGGATTAATTTCTTGCGGGAATGTAATTCCGTTATCCAATGCCGAACGTAAATGACACATAAGTAAATTTCTCCGCTCTTTTTCTCGCCCAAACCTTCGAAGCCAAATCAATGCCCGTACCGCAGTCAATGCCTGCGAATTACTCCCCCAACAATTTGGGGGGAAATCCCAGTTGAAATGTTTATCCGAAATAGAAACCGCAGGGTATGGATAAGCAGTTCGGAATTCATTCGGATCATCCATCCATTTTTCATAAAGCCGATCAAATTCATCCTGATCCGTGACCCCGTTCAAAAAAAGTCTGGTCAAATGTTCCGTCCTATACCGTCGAAAACCTTGCGGACCGCGGTCGTAATAAAAATCATCTTTGGGATCATAAAGCAACCGTTGTATCGCTTCTTTTAATTCTGCGGCTCGAGAACGCCATAAGGAAGCCTCGGAAGATTTTCCCAATGCATCAGCAAGTTCAGCCAAAGCAAGGCGATTATCATAACTCATTGCAGAAAGATCGACTGATAAAATTGGCATACAATTCAAATTCGGCATATTGCCAGCATCATCTTCCGGACAGGAGCATGGAATATCTCCGTCCGTAACTCGAGGATTGTGATCATGCCCGGTATCATATTCACAATACATCTCCACTAAACCGGTTCCGGCACGATTACGGTTTGTTCTCAACCATGCTTCGTAACGGCACCCGGCATTATAAATCTGCCAAAAATCGTATTCCGGCCGCTGTGTTTGTTGAGCGATATTCAGCGCACAACGAACAAACGACCTTACACACTGAATTTGTCCGGTACATACACGCCATGGATCTTCAGTCCAGACACAAAAAGGCAACAAGCCATCTTCGCGTTGTTTATTGATAAAAAGTTCCTGTGATGCCCAAGCTGCTTCAGGATTGTATTCTGTTAAAAATTCATTATCCTGATTATGTTCCAGCCAAATGCCGGGATAATAAGCCCCAACCAACAAGACTTCTTGTGGAAAACTTTCTAATTTGCGGACATTACCGAGCAATCTTTTTTCTGCTATAGTGCGTTGCGACAGTAAAAACTTTATCTCTTCTGCCGTAAAAGAATAAGTTGGAATCATGTTTTTTCTTAAAATTATTTTTATTCTCTTTCAGGCAGTTAAACCAGGAGTATTTACCTGTTATTCAGGCAAATACTCCCATTTAACTCCAATGTATATTTTACTTCAATTTGCAAAGAACCGGCGGAGAAATCTGAATTGCGACTGCATCTGCGCGATTGGGACTGCTTGTCTGAAATGAAACCGTGTTGAACGGATGTTCCGGATCATCGTCAGTTCGGAAAACTACCTTGCCGTCAACAATAAAAATTAAAGTTCCATTTCGTTTTGCAATCTGAAGTTTTACCGGAAGTTCAACCTTGATTTCTCCTGTCTTGATCTTCCATTTAGGCCTCATTTCTGTGATCATCAGCGATTTATCACTACCGAAATTAAAGTTGATCAATTTCCCATTGTCATTACCGATTGAAATCAAAAGAGCATACCACGCTTTCACGGGTTTAGCACGTTCAAACCGATGAAGAGTTAAAGAGATAATTGAGTTGTCAACCAATTCAACTCCGGCTGCATTTACTTTTTTAATCGTATTTGCTCCGGGGCCAAGCAGTAATGTATCACCAGCAAGAACAGGTTTGTTCAACTTCACGGCAGAAACCTGAATATCGTTGTTTGAACGGGGACGTTCTTCAATATCAGCGGGAAAAATCCATTTCCCGGAAATAGCAGTTGCATTATCTGCTGTTGGCACCTTGCCTGTCGGAAGCGGAGCAAAACGTTCTGCTTTTTTGAACTGCGGTTCATTTATATCTCCCGGAGGGAAGGCTACCCCGAATACAGTAAGTGCATCAAGACTTCCAGTGAAATTTTCGGCATCATCTACCCCTTTGCCCAAATACCATGTGCAGTTGCCATAGCATCTTTGAGTCAAGATTGCCTGTTCTGCGGTAATTTTGCCATTGATATAAATCCGGATAAATTCCTCATCACAAGTGACTCTGATACGACTCCATACTTTATCCGGAATCGGCACCGTACTCACAACTTTTTCTTTTTTAAACTTCTTATGTCCATTGCGTATAACCTCAATATTTCCGTTGGGTAACAAGAAAATATTTATAGCAGAACTCCAACCGATCCGTGTGATAATTCCCTGTTTTTTCTTTCTCTCACGATCCGGACAGATCAAAAAATCAACGGTTGAACTACCGGCAGGATAAGTACGAAGTCTCATTTTTATATTGTTTTTTCCAGTAAAACGTAAAGCAAGACCTTCATTGACAGCACCGGGACCAAACATATTTTCCGAAATATCAACGGACATATCGCCATAACGATCATTTCCATTACCCTCAAAATCCCAACGTCCGCCACGAATAGAAAGCGGAGAAATCTCTGTACTTTTTACCTGTGGAGTCCGGCAAGGTATTTCTTTGGTCAAATATTCACTTCTCCCACTCCAACCGGTTACATGAGTAGGAGTTTCGAGCGATATTGAACTTTCAAGCACTTTTGTTGAAAATGGAGAACGCTTATCAGCAAACGGCCAAATTGGAATTGACCAGCCACTGCAGCCATCAACACTTTCAAAATAAAGTTGCCAACGGTCTTGAGATCGAGTTTTTCCAAAAAGTTTGAAATCAAAAGTCCCGTTTTTCTGTTTTAAGGCAGAACGGTTCTGCATAGTACCATCGGCATTTTCAAATCGGATAATACTCTGTCCGTATTTTATAAATTCCCGTTTCATCAATTCAGCAGCAGAAATAACAACAGCTTCCTGCCCTTTTATTGAAAAACGGAATTTCATATCAGGTTCACCTGCGGCAAGAAGTGCGACATCTGTCCAGCGGTTGGCATTTGACACCTTTAACACAGAAGCACTCCATTCAAAATTGCGGCTGTGATTTTCTTCAAAAAATCTGACCGCAGAAACAATTCTGCCCTGAAGAGGCGTAACAGTAATATTTGCAGCTCCCTTGATCCTTAAGTTGAATAAAGATTTTTGTTCGGTTTCAGGAGAAACAACTGCAACCGGACGATCATTTCGCCAAAGAGAAACCCGCTTCAACTCTACTTGAGAATTATAGGAGCCGACTACACGGATAAGTCCATTGGCCTCCTGTTTTAACTTCAGGCTGCTTTCCGGCATAATAACTTTGCTGGCCGCTGTTTTTACCGTCACTCCATTCTGGTGCCAGCCCGCAACTAATACAACTTCCGGTAAACGGATTTTTTTCCCATTTACTAAAAATTCAGGAATCAGAATCGGGTGTTTTCCCAAAGTTGTTGTCGGAATAAGCCATTCTGTGCGATCAAATGTATTTCCGGCGAGAGATTTAATCGGAAGTTCTGCTACTGAATTGCCATTTTCATCAAGCAATTTACCTTTCAGTTCCACCTGACCGTCTTTAAGAGTTGGAAGAGTCATTGCTTCGATTCGCAGCAACGTCCCCGGTTGTTCTTCCCGATGATATGCAAAAACAACCTCCGGTTTCCCGTTAAGTAAACTAACACCTTTGAAATGTTCCGAATATGCTTTGATAATCAGAGGATTCGCTGGTGTAAATACCATCGGCATCATACTCGTTTCAACGAGGTCATTCCATGTGGTATAATGTAGCCATTTGGGATTCATACTACTGACTGATTCAAAACAACGATGAGCCTGATCAAAACCGCAATGAACTTGATAAAAGTCATTACTGCCGCTCAACCACCCGCCATAATATCCGGGATAAATTGTAACCATCAATTCTTTGCCGCACTTTTGGGCAAGTTTACGGTATCCGGTGTTATTATCTGAAATTGAGCATTCATTAACTTCCATCAATTCAAAAGGATAAATCATATCAGCCGCCTCTACATAAGGCAGAAGTTTTTTTTCGTTGATTTTTTGAAAGCGAACAGCAATATTTCCGATTAAAAATATATCATACCCCTCTGACTTTATCCCGGCTCGGATCGCTGCAAGTTCATCTGGTGTCCATCTTGTGTAAGTATATGTTGCAACTACCGGTTTTCCGTTCCAATGCGGATAATTAGGATGTTTTGCATAACTGTCAAGAATTTTTTTCAATTCTCTGACTTGTTGAGCAACATTTGTTTTAGCATCGAGGCAAGCCCCTATTTGAAAATCGGTTCCTTCTGCCGCTTTAAGCATTGCCCCCATCATAGAAACATAGACCGTGGCTCCACCTTGGGGATCGGCAATCAAATCGACAAAAAAACCATCTAATCCTGATTTTTTCGCTGTTAAAATTTCCTGTTGCCAATCCAAATGTTGTTTCCCGGTAGAATCCTGTAACGCAAAATTATAATAATTCAATGCGGACAAACTGCTGTTGAATGGAGAATGCCAGGGCGTGTAATGCGCCCAGGCCATTTTCCGATTGGAAACTTCTCCTCCCACAACCGGAAGAATAAAACTTAGGCAAAATATCCCTAAAAGACTATGTAATTTCATTTTTCTCAAAAATCCTTACTCAAAAAAATCAATATGTTCCAGCGGCATTTCCATACCAAAATATATTGCCGTCGGCATCAAGAGTTCCAGTTGGAAGTTTCCCAAAATAAGTGGCAACATGACCATCAACGTATGCGACATTCATTTTATCCATGTGACTGTATCTGCGGGCAGATTCCCCACTGGCGGTTTGAGAAGCCACAATAGAAAGAGGATCTGAAGCAGGTTTATTCTGCTCCGTAAATGTATTACATTGACTTGGAACTGCAATTTTGGTAATTTGCCGCAATCTCGGAGGATTTGCATCCCATCCGTTATAATATGTAATTCTGCGATTCATTGCATAGTTTGTATACCAATCATCACTTTTAGCACTGGGAGAAAAAGAAGGACATCTGACAAAAGGATAAGGTTTAGATTGCGGACCGACTTCCGCTTGAATAAAGGTGCGACTCTCTTTAGGGTTATTCCATGTCACATCAAAACATGCCCAAGGAGCCGGAATTGCAGCATAAGGGAAAAAATCATTATTGGCCATTGTATAAGATGTAGCAAATGCCTGTATTTGTTTTAAATTATTAATACAACTGATCGAATGAGATTTTTGGCGTGCCTTGTTCAAAGCGGGCAGCAGCATAGCGGCGAGGATCGCGATGATGGCAATAACAACCAAGAGTTCGATAAGGGTGAAACGTCGCATAATATTGATTATGTGAACCCAGAATGAAAAAATCACCCTCAAAATAAAAAGAAAGTAACAAGGAAAGAAAAAATTATGAAAAGAAACAGCCTCAAACAGCGTAACATAATCAATATTATGCGAA
>JAFTUS010000026.1 GCA_017466125.1 Lentisphaeria bacterium
GCAGCGTCGATATTGCCTCGCATGAGGCAATACCACTCGCCGGGAGCGATGCCTCGAAAAAAGAGCGTAGCGTATTTTATCGGGGCGTTGAGCGGACGAAGCATTCCGAAGCCCCTGTAAAAATCAGTCAACCTTTCGTATAGAGCCATTTTATAAAGAATTACTGAAAATTCCGCCAAAAGCGTCATTTGAGCAACATGCAGTCGCCGTAACTGTAAAAGCGCATTTTATTGGCAATGGCGTACTCGTATGCGGCAAGCACTTTTTCCCGTTCACAGAAACAGCTTACCAGCATGAGCAGTGTGCTTTTGGGCAGATGAAAATTGGTCAGCAGCATATCTTCCGCCAGCGGTCTGCGGGGCGGATAGAGAAAAATATCCGTTTTGCCGTGCTGCGGGTGAACGGTTCCGTCCGCTGAAACACAACTTTCCAGCACCCGCACAGTCGTTGTGCCGACGGCCAACACTTTCTTTCCTGCCTTATGGGTATTATTGATCAAATCGGCAGTTTCCGATGTGAGGAAAAATTCTTCGGAGTGCATCTTGTGTTCTTCCACATTCTCCACAGAAACGGGCTTGAATGTTCCCGGGCCGACGTGGAGCGTTACGGCAGACTCCTGCACACCTTTCTCCCGCAGTTCCCGCAGGATTTCTGATGTGAAGTGCAGCCCCGCCGTCGGAGCCGCAACCGCCCCCTCGTTGGCGGCAAAAACCGTCTGATAGCGTTCGGCATCGGCAGTCTCGTCTTTGCGGGCGATGTAGGGCGGCAGCGGAATGTGACCGTAACTGCGCTGAAAGCGGTCAAAATCCGCCGTACTGAAGCGGATCTGGAATGTACCGTCACCGTTGCGTTTTTCCACTTCAAACGCATCGCCGTACCCGTTGATCGAACCGTCGTCATTGAGCAGTACGGCACAAATTCCGGGCAACGCACGTTTGCCGGGCTTTATCATCACGTTCCAGCGGAGCCTTTCGGGGTCGAGAGCCTCCACCAGCAGGATCTCAAACTTCGCCCCCTCTTCCAGGCCGTTTTTGCGGGCGTACATGCGGCCGCGCAGAACCTTGGTGTCGTTGTAAACAAGCGCATCCCCGTCGGAAAGATATTCCCGGATGTCGCCGAAAGGATGTATTTCACACTCCCCGGTAATGCGGTCAAGCACCAGCATACGGGAGCCGTCCCGCCGTTCCGCCGGGTGCTGGGCGATGAGTTCGGGCGGCAGGACATAGTCGAACATGGAAGTCGAAAGCATTATTTCCCCCGCATCTGTTCTCTTGCTTTCCGCAACCGGGCAAGTTCGTATTCAGAAAGGCTGTTGATGCCGAAACGGGAGACCTTGTCCAGCAGAGCATCCAGTTCCGTACCGGTAACGGGGCGTTCGGGATCACCCGCAGCAGCATGGGGCGGCTCGTGAAACGGACGCTCCTCCCCCGGGCGCAGTCTGTGGCGCAGCGGGTCCCATGGCAGCGTATTGCGGAAAAGGCATTTGATATAAAGATAACCGCCCGCCAGTCCCCCCAGGTGCGCCAGGTGAGAGATCCCGTCATTGGGGTCGGAAAACTGCAGCAGGACTTCGATGACCGCATAACCGATGACCATGGTAACGGTTTTGAGCGGCAGCATGGGCAGAAAGAGCATGACGAACCGCCGTTCCGGTTCCAGACAGGCGGCGGCGATCATCATGCCGAATACCGCTCCTGATGCCCCGACGATCATAGTGGGTTTGCCGTAATTGAAAAGCAGAAACGCCAGATTTCCCGCAACGGCACTGATCAGATAGAGTGCAAGAAACTTCTTGCCTCCGAGATGCGGCCCGACCAGATTGCCGAAGAGATAGAGTCCGTACATATTGAAAAGGATGTGCGTGATGCTTGCGTGCATAAAAGCCGCCGTCACCAGTTGGAACAACTGGAGAAACCACGGAGCATCGCCCGCCAGAGCCAGACCATAATGGAACTGCGAATGCGACATGGTAAGAAAAATAAACGTAAACGCGTTGATCCCGACCAGCAGCCAGAACATGGAACGCCAGTCGTTATTGGAGCGCGGCGGAACGGCAGAATTACCGCCTCCCCGCATATAATCACGGTCGAAAAGACCCATTTGAACCTCACTTTTAAAAGTTAAACATGACCACATTCTATAATATATCATTTTTTCAGCAATATTCCAGTTGAAAAACGGACAATATGGTGCTAAATTTAGCAAAGGAGAATTTTCATGAAGATCATTGCCGATGATAAGATCCCGTTTTTGCGGGGCGTTTTTGAACCATACTGTCAGGTGGAGTACCTGCCGGGTGCCGGGATTTCACGGAAAACATTGCAAAATGCCGATGCACTCATCACCCGTACCCGCACCCTTTGCACCCCGGAACTGCTGGAGGGAACAGCAGTGAAATTCATCGCCACAGCAACCATCGGACACGACCACATTTCTCCAGAATTGGCAATTCCGTGGAGCAACGCCCCCGGCTGCAATTCTTCGAGTGTGGCACAGTACATCATTTCAGCACTGCTGCAATTGGATGAACAGCCCCTTGAGGGACGCACCATCGGTATTGTCGGCGTCGGACATGTCGGCAGCAAAGTCGCCGCCGCTGCCGGAGCATTGGGCATGAACGTTCTGCTCAACGACCCGCCCCGGCAGGAAAAGGAGGGCGGCAAAGGTTTTGTTCCGCTGGATGAAGTTGTGGAAAGAGCCGATTTTCTCACGTTCCACGTTCCGCTGAAAAGAGACGGAAAATATCCGACATACCACCTTGCGGATAAAACTCTGCTGAATAAAATGAAAGAGGGCGCAGTGCTTCTCAACTCCTCCCGCGGCGAAGTTGCAGACACGGCGGCGTTGAAAAAAATTTTGCGTACCGGACGCATCCGGGCAGTACTGGATGTCTGGGAAAACGAACCGCATATCGACCGTGAACTGCTCGCCTTGACCGCTTTTGCCACTCCGCATATCGCCGGATATTCCACCGACGGCAAGGCAAACGGTACAGCAATGGCGGTCCGTGCCGTTGCCGGAGTTCTCAATATGGAAGAGTTGAAGGATTTCAAGGTGAACGGTCTGCCGCAACCGCCCGTTTCCGTTATCAGTCTCCCCTCCGGGATCTCTGAAAAAGAGGCGGCAAAGCGGGCAGTGACAGCCGCTTATGACATCCGTTCGGACGACAGCAGACTGCGGCAGACGCCGGAACGTTTTGAAGAACTGCGCGGGAACTATCCGCTGCGCCGGGAACCTTGTGCTTTTACGGTAAAAAACGGCCCCGCTTTTCTGCGTGAACTCGGATTTATCCTTGAAGATGAAGCCATGCTTTTCTGGGAAGACGCCCGGATCACCGGAGAGGTCTCCGCCTCCGGAGCGGAATTGACCAACAACTCCCCCGATACGGTCTCCTGCGAAGTGACCGTTTCGCCTGCGGTCTACCGTCTCCGCAAGGTCTCCGGCGGAAACTCCGATTTCGTCTGGCTGGAAAAACGACGCCTCACCCTCCGTTTCCGTCCGCAGGAAAAAATCCAACTGGAGTTCCTTTTGCACTGAAACCGCCCAAACGGCGGCATCGGTGAAAATCAGTCAACTTTAGCACAAACACTGATAATTCCGGCTTGATTTCCGGCGGGATCGTGCTATATTTCCCATTTGCATTGGGAAGGATCGTGTTTTTATGGAAAGATGGAAGAAAATTTTACTTCAATCATTGCGTGATACAGATGAATTGGCTGAACGTTTCGGTTTGCCGGCGGAAGAACTCCGGCAAGTAAACAGAATATTTCCGTGCCGGATACCGCGAACACTGCTGGAACGTATAAAATCAACGGATGATCCGCTGTTCCGGCAATGCGTCCCGGACCCGGCTGAACTGTCCGATGATAATGATTTGATGAATGATCCTCTGGGCGAACTCCGGTTCCGTAAAACGGAAGTCATCGTCCAGAAATATCCGGATCGCTGTCTGTTTCTGGTTTCAGGCGAATGTGCAATGTATTGCCGTTTCTGCACCCGCAAGCGGAAATTCCGTCAGCCCTTCCGCATCGGAGAAGAGGAGATCGAATCCGGGCTCCGGTATATCCGGGAGCATACAGAACTGCGCGATGTTCTGATTTCCGGCGGCGACCCCCTTCTGCTCAATGATGATAAACTGGAATATATTTTGCAGGGCGTGCGGCAGGCGGAACATGTCAAAATCATCCGGATCGGGACCCGAACCCCGGGAGTATTACCGGAGCGGATCACTGTAAAATTGGTCCGTATGCTGAAAAAATATCATCCGCTTTATTTGAATATCCATTTCAATCACCCCGCAGAACTGACACGAGAAACGCAGACAGCACTGAAACGGCTTGCTGATGCCGGAATCGTTCTCGGCAGTCAGACCGTATTGCTCAAAGGAGTGAACGACGATCCGGAAATAATGCGGGAATTGATGTGGAAACTGCTGGAAAACCGGGTGCGTCCATACTACATATTTCAATGTGATTTGATCTACGGAACCGGTCACTTCCGGACACCGTTATCCAAAGGGATCGAGATCATGGAATCTCTGCGGGGCTGGAGTTCCGGCATGGCCAATCCGCATTTTGTCATCGACCTGCCGGGAGGCGGAGGGAAAATTCCGGTAACGGCAGACTACTTTCTCCGGAGAGAGGGAAACAGTATCTTCTGCCGCAACTATTGCGGAGAAGAGTATTGCTATCCGGACATCGATTGAGAGATCCCGCCTGCCGGACGGGACCGTTTTTTAAAAACGTAAATTGCAAAAGAAAATGCACCATTCAGTCAAGTTTGAGGGTATCAATTTGCTGTGTAGTGCATTTAGTCTTGTATGTTATATCTTGTATTGTTTCTGCAACTTTCTTTTTCCGAGAATGGGCTTTTTACCCGTCGGAGGAAAAGGAAAAAGTTGCAGATGTGAATTATTGTGCTACGGTATAAAAAGTTGGATTCGGCAGCCAGTCGATGAAAATCGCGGAAGCATCATCTTACAAACATCAAAATCGTCATATACCACGATTTTTTGCTTTTTATGAAATAAAACAATTGAAAATGCTGTCAGTACAGTGTATATTACATTGACAGGAGAGTATGATAATGAAAGATATTACCAGCAGCGTTTATAACTTTGAAGATCTGATACAGGGAAATTTTCTGTATGTGGATAAGACTGAA
>JAFTUS010000027.1 GCA_017466125.1 Lentisphaeria bacterium
AAATACGCTACGCTCTTTTTTCGAGGCATCGCTCCCGGCGAGTGGTATTGCCTCATGCGAGGCAATATCGACGCTGCGCTTGTACTTTCGCCGCCATTTTAAGGCGGCGACCAGCGTTCCGCCGCTGGATCACGTCCGGGTGTCAGCGACCCCGACGTTCGGGCCGGGGCGGGGTACGCGCTGCGCGCGGATTTTTTTCAAAGATGCGTTATCAAAAATTCCGACAAATGCCGAAAGCCGTAATTTCCCGGCGTTTTTCCTGCGGGATGGCGGATCGCATATCCTTACTTCTGTCCGAAACGGTTGCGGATCAACTCCCAGCGGAGATCCCGGAACTGTTCCGGCGGGACTCCGGCGGCAAGTTGTTCGATTTCGCGGTCCGTTGCACGGAAAAGAACTTTCTGCGGTTCGCTGAAACCGTGCCGGAGCAGTGCGTGTTCCGCCTTTTTCAAGATCCGCCGCGCCGCATGGTTGCGGAGCAGAAGGTAAAACGGATATGCCAATGCCAAAATCCAGAAAGGCCAGATCGGCAGAGACGGCAGCAGGAATACCCGCAAAATCTGCCCCAGCAGCAGCAGAAAACTGCCGCCGACAAATGCCAGCGCATCGTAGGTGCGGACAAAGCAGTTGCCGAATGTCCGCCGCAGACGGCTGCCGCTGGTCTGGTAGGCAAAATGCTCTTCAAAACGGGAGTTTTCACCCAGACACATCCGTGCGGCATGACAGAGTTCATGGGCAAAGAGTTCCCGGCGGTCATAGACGAGATAACGGGAACGTTTCCGGAACGTGGAACGGATCAGAAAAAGCGAAAATCCGCTCTCCGTATCCCCGATCATACAGCCGCCCCACAGCAGCCCGACGCCGCGGGAGAGGAAAAAACCCGGCACATGGCGGATCTGAAAACCGTAGAGGGCTTCTGTGACTTCTCCCGCGTCCCGTACAAATTCATCGGGTACGCTCCCGGCGGCAGAGAGTTTCAAGCCGTCGAATTCCGCAGTGCCGTTGCGCAGTTCTTTGTCGAAATCCGAAAAGACCCGGCGGATTTTACGGACACGCTTCCGGAACTCCTCTGCCGTCTCTCCGGGCGCGGGAAAGAAACCGGCACGATCCAGTTCCGGCAATTCTTCCATTTCAGCGGGGGAGACGGTACGCATCACTTACTGTTTTTTGGGTTGTTGTTATTGTTTTTTTTCGGAGGCCGCACAACGGTTATCTCATCGCACTTGAAGGTGGCGGCAGAACCGTTTTCAAGCTGAACGGTCACTTTGCGCACCAGCAAATTCCGGTCGGAGATGCGTCCTTTTCCCTGCGGAGTGTCGCACCATTCGCCTTTGCGGGGCATTCCTTTTTCCAGTTCGAGATAGCCTTCGTATTCAAACTTCAGACAGCATTTCAATCTTCCGCAGGCTCCGGAGATCGTGCCGGGGGTCAGGGAAAGATCCTGTTCTTTTGCCATTTTCACGTTGATGGAGTTGAACTCCTTGAGGAAACGGGCGCAGCACAGCGGCTGCCCGCAAACGCCGATGCCGCCGTAAATGGCCGTTTCGTCACGAACGCCGATCTGCCGCAATTCGATGCGGGTGCAGAGCGCATGAGACAACTCTTTGACCAGTTCGCGGAAGTCCACCCGCCCGTCTGCGCTGAACTGGATCACGACCAGTTTTCCGTCAAGGGTATAGTGGGCGTTGAGCAGTTTCATCTCCAACTTCAACTGTTCCACCAGACAGCGTGCCGTGATCATGGCGTTTTGCGCCCGGGGGATATTGGCTTCGGCCTCGGCGAGATCTTCTGCGGCGGCAATGCGCTGTACCAACGGAGTTTCGGCATTGTTCGGCAGCGGGGTCAGCGTGTCGATTTTCCGCACGACACAGCCCATGTCGGTATAATAGTCCCGCTTGAAAACACAGCGGTCATGGAGTTTCAAGCCCAGTTCTGCGGGAGAACGGACCTCTACGGTACTGCCGTTTTCCAGTTTTACGATATAATATTCTTCCATAGCAACTCTTTCTGTCATATAAATCCTTCACGTTATACTATAGCATACCGGAGATGTTTTTTCCAATGACGGTAAAAGATTTTAGAGAAAAAATATCCTGTTATTTTGTTTATGAGATACAGTTGTTGAAAGTTTGCGCTGTTTCGGAACAGTCTGCGAACTTCCTTTCCGACAGAGCCTCTGCTCATTGCAACTGTTTTTCTGCCCAAAAAAAAGGGGCTGTTGCAAAACCTCAAAAAAGGAGAGCAACAGCCTTTTTCTATTGTTTGAGCGGAAAGTTGGTGGTATAATAAGTCATGACAGGAGAAAATCATGGCTTATTTTACAAGTTCTCAGGGTTATTTGTTCCTTTG
>JAFTUS010000028.1 GCA_017466125.1 Lentisphaeria bacterium
GTGTAGCTCAGTTGGTAGAGCATCACGTTGCCAACGTGATTGTCGCCGGTTCGATTCCGGTCACTCGCTCCATTTTCAAATTGCAGTAAGTGCGAGTGTAGCTCAGTTGGTAGAGCATCACGTTGCCAACGTGATTGTCGCCGGTTCGATTCCGGTCACTCGCTCCATTTTTTTATCTGAAGATATGATTAAACTGATTGCAACCGATCTTGACGGAACTTTGCTGGACGACAACAAACAGTTGCCGCCCGGCTTTTTTGACGCAATTCTCAAACTGAAAGCCCACGGAGTCCGTTTCGTGATCGCCAGCGGCAGACAGTATTACAACATTGTAAAAATTTTTGAGGAACTTCAGGACGACCTCTATTTTCTCGGCGACAACGGAGCCGTTGCCTTTGAGGGCAGAAATTGCATGGGGTACACGGAACTCCCTCCCGAAGTCCTGCTTGCTCCGCTGGAACGGGTACGCTCCATCCCGACGGCGCACCCGATTTTCTGCGGTGTTGACTGTGCCTATTCAGATGACACGGATCCCTATTTCTGCACCAACGCCCGCAAGTACAACAGCCGTTTCAAGATCGTTCCGCATCTGCCGGATGTGCTGAAGACCGATCACATCTGCAAGCTGGCGGTTTTTGACTCTGAAAACGCGGAAAAAAACACGCTGCCGAACATGAAACAGTTTGCGGGGGATTTCACGCTCGCCCTGGCGGGGGAAGAGTGGCTCGACTGTATGCCTCCGGGCATGAATAAGGGCATCGGCTTGAAACTTATTCAGGAAAAACTCGGCATATCACCGGAAGAGACCATGGCTTTCGGCGACTATCACAACGATCTGGAAATGCTGCAAAGCTGTCATTACAGTTATGCCATGAAAAATGCGCATCCGGATATTCTGAAAACCGCCCGTTATACGACGGAGTATTCCAATAACGAATACGGCGTTATGAAAACGCTTCAACAGTATTTTGATTTCTTATGAGAGAGTATCAGGGTTATCTGCTGGCATTGCTGACTACCATGCTGTGGGGCAGTTCCTTTGTCGCCGCCCGCAGTCTGCTTGCCGGAACACCGCAAACCGATCCCTTGTTTATGGTCTTCTGCCGTTTCGGGATCGGCGCACTGACTCTGTTTCTGCTGGCATTTCTTCTGAAAAAGGACGTCCGTATCAAAAGCAGACGTCACGCCTGGCAGATTTTCCGGGCGGCATCGCTGATTTATTGGGGAATGAGTCTGCTGCTTTTTATGGGGCAGAAAACCACCAGTGCGACTACCGGTGCGCTTATTCTGGAATCCGGTCCGGCAGTTCTGACGATCCTCTGGAAACTTTTCAGCCGTCAGAAAACGACCGTAACGGAGTGTTTTGGCTGTCTGTTCTGTTTCTTCGGCAGTATGCTGGTTTTGAAGATCATCACACCGGAAGGCTTCAATTTTTCCGGTGATTGGAGCGGGCAAATTCTTCTGCTCGCTTCAGCGGTCTGCTGGGTGGCGGGTTCGGTGTATACCAGTGAACTCATGAAAAATTCCGACAAACTGGCGACGACCGCCTGGCTGTGCCTGACAGCGGCCCTGCTCACCCTGCCTGTAATGGGGATTTTTCACGAAACGCTCCTCATTCCCCGCACCCTCCCGGCATGGGGAACGTTGTTTTATTTCGGGATTTTTCCGACGGCGATCGCCTTTTTGTGCTGGAACGCAGCAATGCTCGTACTTCCCCTGTGGAAACTGAATTTAATGCAAAACCTGACCCCGCTGTTCACACTGGCGGGAGCCTATTTCCTGCTGGGAGAAAAACTTCCCCCCCTCGGACTTGCCGGAATGTTTATCGTTCTGGGGAGCCTCTCTTCGATCATACTTTTCACAGCAAAACGCCAAAGAAGCATTTGAACAGTCTATTCGGCAACGGCGATCGCGCCGATCATCCCGGAGGCGAGCGTGCTTACGGCAGCGTATTTTCTGCCCGTAAGCAAATCGACGCCGGGGGCGGGGAATTTTACCGTTACAGGAGTTTTCCGCCAATTCACGATCAGAAAGACATTATATTTCCTGCCGTCCGCTGTTTTTGAAGGAACACATTTCCATTCGACTCCCGTAAGTTCGCTGCCGTCTGCGGCAGAAAGAGCCGGAGAGATATTCAGTTTCCGCAGTTCCTCCGTAACGGCTTTGCGTAACTCTTCACCGAGAGCGAGCCGACGGATATTGGGGTGATCAAATTTTTTCGGACGGTCATAGTGATCTTTGCTGAAATTATCGCCGTAAAAAAGCACTTTTCCGCCCCCGTCGATAAATTTCCGCAAGCCTGCTGCCGCCGCATCATCGAACCGGGGAGCATCGGCGCAAATCAAAAGTTTTACCCCTTTGAAATCCTCTTTTGCCAACATTCTTTCAGAAATAAAACCAATATCCAATCCCCTGAAAAGCAAACTTTTATGTGCTTCTAACGCAGACTGGAAATGTCTGGAAGGCGCGATCATTGAGGGCCAACTGTAATAAACCGCAACCTGCGGCTTACTGAGAGAACGTGCCGCCAACGGCATGATGTCATTGATTTTTTTCGTGATTTCAGAAATGCCCAGCAGTACCGATGGACGCGAAAGAGCCGTATCGGAAAGGTCTCTTGAGGTTTGAATATTCTCATACACCCAGAAAGTATGCCCCGCAAGACCGTGGAGCATCTGACCGAATACCATGGTTTGAATAAGTTCCGCAGAGTAATGCAAATCCGGACGGGCGTTGGGCACGAGGTGATTTTCTGTATTGACCAGCACTTTGCCGCCGCTTAAAGAGCGGAGCAAATCGACTCCGAAATGGTGATTGTAAAAATTGACCAGAAGATCCCCGCTGTCGGCGACCTCCTCTCTGCCGACCGTAAGATACCCCATACCGAGGTCATGACCGGCAAGGTCACTGTCGCGGAGGATCGTTTCAAAATCGATTCCCGCACGGTAGGCGGCGTGTCCGATAAAGGCATCCGCAGAAAAGGAGCCGCCCAGCAACTTATGCGTTACCGGAATTTTTGAAACACTGCGCCATTTGCGGTTCATCCACAAAAAGAAGTCCGCAATCGCCTCTCTGCGGAAATTCAGATAATCCACCCATGCGGCAAAAGACACTTTGCTGAAATCCGGCTCGCTCATGGAAGTCCACGGGATCGGAATTTCTGAAAAATCCCGATATGCCGTACCGTAAAGCGTATTGAGTTCCCGCAGGGATTTGTACTTTTTCTGCAAACTTTTCTGATAAGCGATACGGGCATATTTCCCGGTATCGGAGAAGTCAAACACAAAGGGTTCGTTGGTCAGATTGACAAAGGGGATCTGCTCTGCTCCGGGAGCAAAGGCGGCGGCTCCCCGTTCCAGATAGCGGCTCTCGACCTCTTTCGCCGCCGGGTGAAAGCAGGAAAAGTGCCAGAACGTATTGGCGACCCGCCCTTCCGGATATTTCTTATAGAGCCATTTGGGGAGATAATGGTAGGGAACTTGGGCAAAAAGCAATAAATCATGTTTTTTCATCCCGCGAAACCAACTTTGCAAATCGGGTGTCTTATCCTGTCCGGCATCTTCCCGGATGAAGGTATTGCCATTGATATCCAACGCCATAACAGGAGTCCCCATCTTCCGCAATTCACCGTAACTGCTGTGGATGCGGATAAAACCGTTGTAGCCGCTCAACCATACCGGACGGCCGCCGCGCAGAAACCAGCCGTCTCCAATCGTCACTGTACCTGACGGCTGTTCACCGCAGCCGAGCTGCCTTGCCAGTTCCGGCAGGGCGCGTTCCTGTTTTTCTGCGGCGATCGCCTCAAGTTGCGTTAAATTCCGCTCTGCTCTGCGGGAAAGCCCGCTGTCGATAAACTGTTTCAGGGTCGGAAGCGAAGCCTTTATAACGGCCTGACGGCGTGCAGCATCGGTATTTGCCGGCAGTTTCTGTGCGGAAAAATGAGCCAGTTTTCCATAACGTTCTTTCAACGCGGCGAGGTTGACCACCCGACGGGTCGCTACGGTTTTGCCATTGACGGTAACAGCAGTGTCTACGGCACCCGCCGGAACATTCAACGACACGAAACGGCGGGTGATCCTGCCTTGAGAAGCACCAATAGTACGCTCTTTTTTCTCTTTTCCGTTGTCGAAACCGACTGAAAACTCCGGCATATTGGCGGAGTAGACCAGAAGAAAACTTTTCTTTGCGGGGTCGAGCAGTTTGGCGGCGGGATAGACAAAGACGAATTTTTCTGAAGATTTTCCATTGACTGCCAGCGCAGAAGGCATGTCAAAGACCGGATAGAAATGGGCCCATTTGCTTTCGCCGATTCCTTTTGCCAGTTCGATATACCCTTTGCGCCCCTGACCGTCATTGTCGTTGACGATGAAGTTCGCCCGGAATTTTTTCGCTTCAAAAGGATTTAGCGGCAGCAGCGATTGCCACGGAACAGAGATCAAGTACTCTTTGCCGTTTGAAATATCATTGATTTTCACATTGCATTTGCGGAACGTCTCTTTTTCCGGCGTAAAAAAATGATAGGCCGCTTTACCGTCGGCAGCGGTGTATACGCAGATTTCCACCTGACAATTCCGGGCATCGGGGGCGGCAAATCCCAACTGGATGCCGTCCACCGTCCACAAGGCTTTTTCCCCGGGTGCGGCCTTGCAGTGTATATCATCACGAACTGTGATTTTGAAATGCACTCCGGAGCCGTCTGCGCGGATACGCCATTGGGCGGACAGGTCTTCTGCGCCATTCCATTTCTGAAAGGAGACGACTTTATCAAAGGATTTAAGTTCCCGCGGAGCAGAAAATTCCGCAGAGAGCGGCAATGCATCCGCTCCCAATGCTCCGGCAAGAGCGAGCAAGCTGAAAATCTTTTTCATGAGTTTCCCTATTCTGCAATGATATAGCGCATATTGCGGATTTCTGCCGAATACGTTCCCGGCTTTGCGTATTTATGGGGATGCAGACGCAGTTCCAGCACCGAAAGACTCTCCAATGCTCCTGAATTTTTCTGACCGGAGATGTGGGATTTTGCCATATCCATTTCCACCTTGCACCACTCTCCGGGTTTGATGATGTTAGAGCCGTACATATTAAGCGGCTTATCCAATCTGCGCGCCTTGCCTGCCGCATCTTTCCCGACGGCGTTCATCCACATGGTGGTCATGGTATCGGCTTTGAATTCAAAGACCAGTTTCCCCGTGGGGAGCGGGTCGGCGAACTTGAAATTATACCCGTGCCACGCTTTTTTCTTTACGACAACCGAGTTTTCTGAAAGCACCGCTGTCAGCACCAGAGAAGCATTGTCTTTGGAGGGAGCGAACTTGAATTCCGGCCACGTAACAGAAACCATTTTGCGCCATTGGGGATCATTCAAATCAAGCAGGGAAATTTCCATTGCGGATACCGCAGCACAAACAACAGTCAAAATCAAAGTCAAATATTTTTTCATGATAAAAACTCCTTACATATCTGTTCCGTATACAAGACTGTTGCAACCCATATCCTGCCAAACGCTGTTGTAATACTGGAAATATCCGATATGGAACTGATTTGCTTTATTGCGTTTCAATTCCCAGATGCCGGAGTGGCCATCGAGGAAAGAAGCATTGATTTTCAACATATCCACCGTCTGATTGGCGGCATGGATAACACCGGTTTGACCGTGTTTGGGAGTATTGTGCAAATCAAAGATACCAACCCGTCTGTCATGGAATTTCAAATTGGTCAACTTGAGGGCTTTGGCATCGGCTCCATCGACACTGGTCGATGCAAGGATCATCTTGAAAGCATAGTGAGCATAGTTGCTGCCGGGCGTAGCATCGCTCCATTGTTTCAGCGGTTTCCAGGCATCACTTGTCACCTGATGTGCCGGGCAATAAACCATTGAAGTACTGCCGAGATAATCAGAAAGGTGCATGGGCCAACCTTTGTAGTTGGTTGACTTAAAAGTCGCCATGTTGATATAGTGATTATGGGTGAGATTGTAAATCGGATATGGCAGAAAGTCTTCATAATCATTGGTATAAAGCACCAGAGCCTGTCCGATCTGCTTGGTATTTGACAGGCAGTTTGTCTGCCTTGCCTTTTCTCTTGCCTTGTTCAAGGCGGGCAAGAGCATTCCGGCAAGGATGGCAATGATGGCGATTACGACCAACAGTTCGATAAGGGTAAACGGCGTCGGGAGAGAAAGGGAAACCTTTTTGGAAAAAGGTTCTCCCTTTCTCCCCCGAACCCCCTCTATCCTTTCCAA
>JAFTUS010000029.1 GCA_017466125.1 Lentisphaeria bacterium
AAAAAGAAAATGTCGTTATTCTGGTTGACGAGTACGACAAACCGATTTTGGATAACATCACCGATCCGGAGATTACTCAAATCCAGAAAACGCTGAAAGGTTTTTACAGCGTTCTGAAAGACCGCAACGACCGGGAACGTTTGCTGTTTGTCACCGGCGTAAGCAAATTCAGTCATGTTTCGCTTTTTTCCGACTTGAACAACCTGACCGATATTACCATGGATGCCCGTTTTGCAACCATGTTCGGCTACACGCAGGAAGAGCTGGAAACGTATTTCTCCGACCGCATCGCCGCCATTGCCGGAGAACGGGATTTGGAAAAATTCAAAACAAAAATCAAAGAGTGGTACAACGGTTTCCGCTTTCATCATAATACCAAGACGGTTTACAATCCTGTATCGCTGGCAAAATTTCTGGAGTCGGGCGGAGAATTCAACAACTATTGGTTTTCGACCGGCACTCCGTCGTTTTTGCTGGAACTTATCAAAAAACAGCAGTTCAATCTGGAAGAGGCGTTGGAAAAGCCGATGTCAAATTTCGCTTTCAGTGCGTATGAAGTCGATAAACTTGACCCGTTGACTCTGCTTTTACAGACCGGTTATCTGACCATAGACAGTGCCGTGGAGCGTTACGGAGACACCCTTTACAAGCTCCGTTTCCCGAATTTGGAAGTCAAAGGCTCGTTTGAAACTTATCTGGCCGGAGACTGCAGCGGACTTCATGCCACTAAAGTAAAAGACTCCATTTATCAGCTCGCCGACAACGTAACTGCGGGCGATGTGGACGCCTTTATGGAGACCATGAAAATCTTTTTTGCCAAAGTCGGTTATGATGTGCATTTGAAAAATGAAAACAACTACCAGCTGCTTTTCTTCTCGATTTTCATGCTGCTCGGAATCAGCATCACAGCAGAATCCCGCACCAACAACGGCAGGATCGATGCTGTTGCGACCAATGAAGATTTCGTCTTTGTTTTTGAATTCAAACTCAACAAAACCGATGAGATCGCCTTGCAGCAGATCAAAGAACGGGATTACTTCCGCCGCTACATGAATTCCGGAAAAACAATCAAATTGATCGGCGTAAACTTCGATCAGGAAGCCGCCCAGATCGATTCATGGAAATACGAAACCGTTTGAGCCGTCTATAAACTTGCCAGCGGATAGGTGTGTCCGAAAGGCAGATTGCTGATCACAGGACCGTTGACTTTGGCGGCAACGCGTTCAAAAAGCGCCTCCAGTTCTTCCGGCTCCGCACAGTCCGTGAACTGCCCCAGAAGAAGCCCGCGGCAGGAACGCAAAACACCGCACATTTCCAACTGCGTGAAATAACGGTCCAGTTTGTAAAGAGGTTCGTTCAAATCTTCAAATAATAAAATACGCTCCGAAACATCGGGGAAATAAGGAGTACCGCATAAAGTCACCGCAACGGCAAGATTTCCGGCGAGGAGTTTTCCTGTTGCATCACCCGGTTTTATAACATGGAAATCGCCGTATTCCAGAGCGGGGAGAAGTTCGTAACTGCGCCCCGATGTCAACGCCTGAAACATCTGACAAGTGTAGGAAGAGTACAGAGCCTCCGGCAGAGTGCCCAGCATCGGGGCAGCAACAGGAACCCCCGCCCCCATTGCCGCCATTCCGAAATGCAATGCCGTTATGTCACTGTAACCGATGACCGGCATATCGGGACGGCTCCGCAGGGCTTCCCAGTCCAGAAGATCCAACAACTGCGCTGAACCGAAACCGCCGCGGACACACAAGAGAGCCGTCACGTCGGGGTCGAGCCATGCCGCCATCAAATCCGACGCACGATCCTCCGCCGATGCAGAAAGATACCCCACATCATATTCACTGAATACGTGCGGCATCACCTTGACATCTTCACCGGATAATTCCCGCAAACATGCCAATCCTGCTTCAAACTTTTCTCTGGAAATCCGTCCAGCCGGAGCAACAACAGCGATCATGGTTGGTTGGAGTCGGGGGCGAGGGCAAAAACTTTTTGAAAAAAGTTTGTTACCCTCGCCCCCGAACCCCCACTCCCTTTTACAAAAACTTTCGGGTTCGATTTTCATTTTTGAGCGGTGCTGAAAAATAAAAATCGTGGGTTCGTAATAAAATGCATTGAACGATATCAAATGTACTCACCTCTCCCTTATTTTCAGCCCGGATTTTCTTTTGGCGAAATGCAAAAAGGAAATCCGTATCTGAAAGTTTTTTGAAAAAAGAGAGAGGGGGGCGGGGAGGGAGAAAAAACTATTTTTCAAAAATGTTTTTTCTCCCTCCCCGATACCAATCTGTATTTACAGAATGTCGAGGAGTTCGACTTCGAAAACGAGGGCGGCGCAGGGGGGGATGGACTGCCCGGCGCCGTGTTCGCCGTAAGCGAGTTTTGAAGGGATATAGAGTTTATACTTGCTTCCGACGGACATAAGTTGGAGAGCTTCGGTCCAACCGGCGATGACCTGCCCGACGCCGAACTGTGCGGGTTCGCCGCGGCGAACGGAACTGTCGAATTCGTCACCGTTGAGGAGGGTTCCGACGTAATGAACCTTCACGGTATCGGTTTTAGCGGGTTTCTTTCCTGCGCCTTCTTTAATGACTTCGTACTGGAGTCCGGAGGCGGTGGTTTTGACTTCGGGGCGTTGGGCGTTTTTGGTCATGAACTCTTTTTCTTCGGCTTTGAATGCTTCGGCGACCTGTTTCATTTGTTCCTGACCGGCTTTTTGTATCATTTCCTGAAGTTTCTGCATAGCCTCGGCGTACTGTTTGCGGTCGAGGGCGGGTTTACCGGCGAAGGTATCCTGCATTCCTTTGATAATGGTTTCGCGGTCGAGTTGTACGGGATTACCGGCGATATATTCCGCCATATTGATCCCGACGGCGTAAGCGAGAGTTTCCTGTTCGTTCATAATAAAATCCTTGTTTATGTTGGTTGAAACTTGGGGTTAATGTATGTGTTTTTTTAAGAAAATCAAGTTTTTCTCAAAAAAAAGTGCTATTTTGCGTAAAAATAAGTTGAAAAAATGCGAAACAGCCTTTATAGTAGCCACTGGAACACTATATAGAAATTGGGAGTATCCATAAAAAATATGAAAAAGAGCAATAAAAAAACCTTCACGCTGATGGAGCTTTTAGCGGTGATAGCGATCGTCTCGGTGCTATTCACGGTAATGCTCCCCGGCTTCAAAAAGATGGTCAAGGGCAATGCCGTCGACCAACAGGCAAGCCAGATCAAATTGATGCTGGAAAAAGCGCAGTCCCACGCCGTAACTTCCCGTCGGGCAGTGGCAGTAATTCTCCCCAGTGGTTCCGGTTGGGCAAAAGTGGATGATAAAGACATCCGCCTCGGCGGAGCAAGACTGGCATTTGTTGAAGCGAAACGGGGGGCAAAATCCTGTACTTTCGTCCGGTGGATCAATGAGGAAGAATGGCGTTTCCCGGTCACGGGAGCAAGTTTAGTCAGCGTGATAGACAAAGACAACGCAAAATACACCGAAATTGAAATGAAGAAAGTATTGAGTAAAGAAAGCGGCGAAGGAAAAATCAGCAACCTTGATTTGTCTCAAGATAATTCAGCTCTTTTTGATGTTGCGGACTATCCCGGCGGCAGTAAAAACAAATGTGCGATTGTATTTTCGGCGTATGGTGAGATGTATAATCCGGCTCTGAAACTCCATATCGCTGAAACGCTGATCGATACAGATGATGATGGGAAAATATATTTTCCAACTGCAGATCAATCGGGTTTCCCCGCAAACTTTGTAACGTTGAAGATCAACCCGTTCAGCGGAGAGGTGGAATATGTCCAGTATTAAGAAATTTCATTTTAACCTGGTTGAAATCACCCTTGCCGTTGCAGTCATTGCAATCGGCATGGGGTCGATACTCGTGCTTTTCCCGGTTGGGGTGAATTCCCATAAAGAGGCGATTGCCAATAACAATCTTTCTGAAATTTCAGAATATATCCTTTCGGCATTGGAATCCAAAGTCATGGAAGATTGGGCAAGAACCACGTTTACGGGTTATGACCCGGATACCCCCGGTTCAATAAACAGCTCACAATCAGGTGGGTCTGATTTTATCTCCAATTTACCTGCGAACAAACCGGCCGATACGGTTATCGAGCCGACTGGTTTTACCCCGGGCGATAAAGTTGGTTTGGCAGAATCCGAAAATAAAAACGATGCAAATCTGCATGCAAAATTTTTCACAACAGATAAACCGGGTGTGTTTTTCTACGAACAGGCTACTGTTGTTGATGGCGAACGCGTCCCGGATTTTTCAGCAGTAATTCGCCTGTGGAAAGAACCTGTAAAAATATGGTTGCCGACAGAACAGAATATCAATGATTACCGTTATGCAGTTTCGCTCAATCTGGAAATCAGTTGGCCCGCTGAAGCACCGTACGAAAACAGGGAAAAACGTTCTTACAAACTGGATTTATACAATACGTTTTATAATCCCGTTACACCGGATACAACTCCGCCAGTCACACCGTGAGGCATGAATTTTATGAAAAAAGTCACTACACATTTTACATTGATGGAACTCCTCGTTGCGATGGGAGTGTTTTGTATTCTGCTTGTCATTATGATGCAGTTTTTCTCCAGTGCCCGGAATGTCACATCCGCAGCAGAGAAAAAAAGCAAAGTGTATTCCCAAACCCGGAATGCGCTTGATATGATAAGTTCTCTTTTACAGAACTCTACTCCCTCAAGCGATAACAGCGAAAAAAGCAAAGAGGAAAGCGGCGATACTCAATGGACGGGAGCCCCGTTCTTTCTGCGAAGCTATACGGACTATTCCAACTATACCGGACAAGCCATTATTTTTCCGACCTATTCGCCCTATCGTTTCGCCGGTCAGTCAAATCTGATGTATGTCGGGATATTCGGTCCCAATATGAAAACAGGCTCTTCCGATTCAGGCGAAATTCGACTTGCGGTCATATCCGATGACCAGGCTCGTTATGCAAATATCTGGCCTCCATTGAATGCAGAAAGCAGCGCAACAGACAGTACAGAGGGAGCATTGAAATACGTAAAAAAACATGTCCCGGATGACTTATTAAACTTCAGAAATTCAACAGAAGAAAGCAGCGATAAGGATAAATTCAAGTATCGATTTGTATTATTGAAAAATGTTGTCTCTTTTAATTTTGCAGCCTATAAACTGCAAAGGGAAGACAATAAAGCAAATCAGAAAATTTATAAAATTGATTCAAGCAGTTATGAAGATCGTTTAAAGCGTCCTTATGCGATTGAACTTCAGATTTCAGTCTTGAATGAAGATGACTATATCCGTTACAAGGAAATGCTTGCTGCCGGAAATCCCAACGCTGACAATTTTTGCAAAGAAAATCAGCATACGTTCAACCGCTACATCTTCTTGAACAGCCGTCCGGAAGAATAAGGAGTATTATATCATGAAAAGAAAAATATATAAAAATCAAAGCGGAGTGGCTCTGCTCTTTGCAATCGGCATTCTGTCATTATTGATGTTTCTCGGTCTTGCATTTGTCACCAATGCAATTTTAACTCAAAAAGTTGCCTTTAATAATGCCTCCCGTTCTCAGGCAAAAGTTTTTGGTAAAACGGCAATCAATCATATATTGGCTCACTTGATGTATACTCAACTGAAGCAGAATACCGATAATGGCACATTGGTCGGAGTCGATTTCTCGAATGTTTACAGTCATTCAAACCTTACAGAAAATCATACCGACTCCATCGAAAAAAACAGCGACAAATCATTGCTTTTTTATTCAGAGGGCAATACAAAATATCCTCATTCTGAAGATATAAAATGGCAATTTATCAAGGATGCCAACGGAGAACTGGCAGGACGGTTCGCCTATCGCATACTGAGTTCTGAAAAATTCGGAAATCTGGATCTCAATCAACTGTTAAAGGGATTTTATTATTATGGTACAGGGAAACCAAAACCGCAAACATACCGTATCGGCAAAGACATCTCTGAATTAAATATAAACATTGATAACTCTTTTTTCAAAAACGTAACCCTTGACCCGGGAGAAACAGAATACGATTGGAGCAAGGAGCCGCTCCTTTTCGCCAATCACGATGCGTGGCTTTCTTACGCATTCGAAGATACAGATGCGCGTATTACAGATAAAGAAAAGTCTCTGGAATGGCTCAATAAATGGTTTGCCCCTGTCGGAAATGTACGAACTGATTTGGAGGCATACCTTTATGAAAAAAGTCCCGATAAATTCATTGCTTTGAACCGTTTTGATATTGCCAGAGATGATTGGAAAAAAGGTTTGGGTTTGGGCGAATCTTATAACAACAGCCCTCAAATGGTGGAGCGTCTGTTGATGCTCAAAAATGACAGTAATGTCAGCGGCATAACCTCTCTTTTGCAAGTCTGCCCCACAGATATAAGAAGCCTTCCGGATATAGGATTGCCATATTTGAAACGTATAGGCACCGATACCGAAAAAGGCGGCTTTGCAACGCTTCTTGATTTGCGCAAACAAGTGGCAGCAAACTTGATCGACTATTGCGATGAAGACAGCATCCCGACCTCTGATATTCC
Organism: Lentisphaeria bacterium; assembly: GCA_017466125.1. Lineage (GTDB taxonomy): Bacteria > Verrucomicrobiota > Lentisphaeria > Victivallales > Victivallaceae > Victivallis. The sequence goes on from JAFTUS010000029.1 coordinate 6,561, forward strand.
CGCAGCGGAATGGAATATTGAAGACCCCGCAAAGCAGCCCAAATATACCGGTAATGAAAAAACTGCTTATATCAACGAAGTTGCAGTAGGAGCAGAAGTATCAGCAGCCGTAGTCAACGGGGATAAAAGTTATAACTCCGCAATTGAACTGACCGTAAAACCGGAGTTGATTGCAGAACTCATCAATATCTATGAAGCATTAAAAGCAGGTTATGATTTCAAAACGAAATTGACAACTGAATTTAAGTTCACCGTAACAAGCACATGGAGTGTAAATTACACTGATGGAGATGGTAATCCACAAACCAATGACGCTTTTGTTCCGCCTGCCGTCGAGGTTACAATAACCAATGATGAACTTGAAGCACTGATTGAATTTGCTGCGCAAGATACCAATGGGACCGGTTATCGAATCTCGGGCAAAGAACTTGTTGCCAAAAACGGAGCGGCTCAATTCGACTTCGCTGGAATCACAGGGAATATTACAAACGCAACCCTGAAAAAATTCAGTGTAAAAGCAACTTATGCAAAAGCACAATTCAAAGGAATGCTTCTAACGGATAAGACTTCCGGAAAAAACGTCGACTTTATCGCTCCGGGATTCTCTTTGGAAGCAACGGCAACCGCCCCGTATCTGTTTAACACATCTTCTCAAACGGCAACTGAAATCGAGTGGGACAGTTTGAGCGATGATGCAAAAACTCTTTATAATCGTTTCTATCTGGTCGGTTTGGAAGTGCGTGATCCGCGTCAAAATCTCAATTACAGCGATTGGCAATGCCTGCCGAGATTGATGGGGCATGATGCAAAACTTGATGCCTCTTTGTCATGGACTTCTTTTGAGTTGGATAATACAAAATCTGCTTTGACAGAGCGGCTCAAAGCAGGGAAATGCAACACTGCAAGCAATCCAAGCGGCGGAGTCACAAATTTAGCGGATACAGAAACTGTAACCGACCCCGCTTGGCAATCCGACACAACACATCTTTCTACCGCTTATATCGCAAATGAACCGATGCGGAGTTTATGGGAATTGGGAGCAATTCATCGTGGTATCCCATGGCAGACGATCAATTTGAAAAAGGCTCCGAATGTTGCTTTGAGTACCATGCATAACGTGGAAATCTCTGCTGGCGCAGACGGATATACTTATGCTGATGGTGATGGTATTATTCTGGATCAGGTAAAGTTGGTGGATAAAGGAGCTGTCAGCAGTTCGGGTAAAATCGATCTCAATCGCGCTCACAATACTTCTACCTTTAACGAAGCATGGGATAAAAAACTGCTTGCGGCGGTCTTTGCCGGAGTACGCTATAATCAGAAATACAAGGATTTGCATACAGATAACTATGCGGCAGCAGGAACAGGAAATGAGGTTTCCATTACTGATGCAGAAAGAATTGTCGATACTTTGTATAATCGTTCAGCAACCCCGCAGTGGGGTTCCCGGGCAAAATTACTGGCATTTGAACCGACGGCAGGCAGATTTTTTTACAATGCCTTTTTATCTTCTACTCTTGCTGCAGCAATGTTGACTGATGCCGCACAGGAGGAATTGATCGGCAAGACTGTCAATTTGCTGAAAGCGCAATTGGATTCTCAGCCGCCGGAAGTCGATACGCTCAAAGCCGTTGTTGTTGTTCAAACACTGAAAGACATCGGCGGCGATGGCAGTGACGCTGAAATCATCCGTTTTAAACAGGATAAAACAGAAGAAAAGAAAAACTGTCAAATCGGCCGTTTCGACGCCCCCGCAGCCGATGGAGACGGATTTGTTTATTTTGATGAGATCACTTCAGAAGTGAAAATGCTGGTGACTTATAAACTTCACTGGGAACAAACCGACCCTGCGAAAAAATCTTACAGTATCAAAGTTCAGCAGATCGAATATATTGATTAAACTTAACTGATGGAGGTTATTATGAAAAAAACAAATCTGTTGTTGGCCGCTCTCGTTTGCTGCGGTGCCGCGTTTGCCGGTGATCTTTATGACGATATGGCAAGTACTCCCGAACTCCTTAATCAATGGCAGGGCGGTAAGAAAAATGTAACCCTTCTGCCCAATGCCGCTCCCGAAGGAAAGTATGCCCTCGCTTTTGACTGCGATGATGCCAATAAAACCGTGATCTTGCGCTTTAACGTCCCCGCCGATAAGGTCAAAGGAAAAAAAGTCGAGTTCTCCGCTAAAATCAAAGACGAAAATGTCACTCAACTGAAAAAAATCCCCGTCACCGGTATCAAACTTATGCTCTTCATCCAAACCGCTTCCGGGAAAAAAATATACACCGAAAGCAGACCCCTCGCAAATTTCCGCGCCGGTTCTTACAACTGGAAAGAGTTTGAAACCAAATATAATATCCCCGCCGATGCAACCAATGTCCTCGCTCTCATCGGCCTTCAACAGGCTTCAGGAAAAGTCCTCTTCTCCGATATCGATTTCGATATCGAAGACTGAGCCACCCGCAACCTGCTGAAAAATACCACCCCGGGGAAACCCTTTTGAAAAAAACAGTCTCCCCCCCTCCCCCAGAGACGGCAATCCGCCGTCTCTTTGCTGCAAAACTCAGTTAAAGCAACTGCCCCAACGATAACACCGGAGTTGAGAGGATTGCAGAAAAAGGAGTTTTTTTGGGATTTTGTACGCCTTTCTCCCCGAAAAAAGATTGAATTATTCTTATTTCAGGTGTATATTATAAGATATGTAATTCAGTTAAAACGTTGCACTTGAGTTGAAAAGATGACTATTCTGAAAAATTGCTGCCGCTGGATCATTCTTGGCGTAATAGCCGGATTGACCGTATTGGTCTGCACCCAGTATTACCTCTGCTGGCTGGCTCAGACCGATATTGTGGCGCGTTTCACTCTGGCGGCAACTGTGATCATTCTGCTCTGCCCCCTGCTCTATTTTCTCACAATCGCCATCTGCCGCTACTGGTTCTACCGCGAAACCCCGCTGGCAGAAGAAAATGAACTGCCCTTCTGCACAGTCGTCGTCCCCGCATACAATGAGGGCGAAGGCGTTTTCGCCGCCCTCGAAAGCATCTGCCGGAACGGTTATCCCGAAGACCGCATGGAAGTTATCGCCGTGAACGACGGCAGCATCGACGACACCTTGAAGTGGATGACGCTCGCCGCAGAAAAATATCCGCACCTGATCCGGATCATCAACTGTGAAAAAAATCAGGGAAAACGCGCCGCTCTGCACCGCGGCTTCCATGAAGGACGCGGAGAGTTTTTTATCACGATCGACAGCGACTCCCTGCTGGATAAAGATGCCCTCAAATCCATGATTTCACCGCTCGTCCGCAATGAAAAAGCCGCGGCCGTTTCCGGCAACGTGAAGGTCGCCAATACCGAAAACGGTATCATGCCGCCTATGCTGGATGCCGGGTTCACCTTTGCATTTGATTTCATCCGTTCCGGACAGAGCGTTTTCGGGCGGGTCTTCTGCACCCCCGGCGCACTGAGCGCATACCGCAAGTCCGCTTTGATGCCGGTTCTGGACGAATGGCTGACCCAGACCTTTATGGGAAAACCGGCTGGAATCGGCGAAGACCGCGCTCTGACCAATCTTCTGCTCCGCGAAGGACATGACGTTGTAATGCAGCGCAATGCAGTGATTTACACCAACGTCCCGGAATGTTACAAGGGCATCTGCAAAATGCTTTTGCGCTGGGAACGGAGCAATATCCGGGAAAATTTTGATATGTTCAAATTCATATTCAAAAATTTCGATATTACCGATGTTAAACGCTGGTTCATGTTGTGGACCCTTCTGCAATATACACTTATGGTCATGCTCCCTGTTCTGTTGATCTGGTTTTCGCTGTACAACATCTATGCGACCAACGGACGTATTCTGCTGAGCATCCTTGCCATGTCGATTTTGTGGTCCACCATTCCGGCGGCAATCAACATCCAGCGCAGTTCCCGTCTGGTATGGTGCAGCTACGTTTACGGAATATTCCATGCCTTTACTCTCTTTTGGGTCATTCCCTACGCTTTCTTCACCGTGGGCAATTCCCGTTGGCTCACCAGAGCAAGAGCGAATTCCGGGGGAAAAATTTAAGAGGACGAAGATTCATTTTTTTAATTTTCGGTGGATACTATGGGATTTAGTGACGAAGATTTAAAAGAAGGACATCGCAAGCGTTTGCGGGAACGTTATTACCGTTCCGATCTGAAATCATTCAAAGATTATGAAGTTCTCGAATTGCTCCTGACTTACGCAATTCCGAGAATTGATGTAAAACCGCTTGCCAAACAACTGTTGATCCGCTTCGGCTCGTTGCGCAAAGTTCTTGATGCCGCACCCTTTGAATTGCTCAGTATTCCCGGTATGGGGCCGAGCAGCGTGGGACTTTTCAGACTTTTCAAAGATACCTGCTCGCGCTATCTTGAAGAAAGCATCCGCACCGGCAATATGCTGGACAATATGGACAAACTTTCCGACTTCCTGCGAATGAAAATCGGCGGCAGTTACCGGGAACAATTTGTCGCTCTGTATCTGGATACGCACAATCATCTTATCGCCTTTCATTTATTTCCGGGAACCGTGAACAGAAATAATGTGCCATTGCGCGAAATCGTCTCTCAATGTCTGCGATGCGAAGCAAGCAACCTGATCGTTGCCCATAATCATCCATCCGGTTCTCTTGAACCTTCCCGGGAAGACATCCTCTTTTCCTGTAAGTTGAAAATGCTGTTGAAAACACTTGAAATCACGTTACAGGATCACCTGATCATTGCCGGAAACCGTTGTCACAGCATTATGCCGCTTGTCGAAATGGCTGAAAAAAGCAATACCGGGATGTATGAACCCGACATCTGATAAAACCTGCCCCCTTCCCCGGCAAACGCTTATCCGGCAAAACAGCGGTCTCTTTTTATCCAAAAGAAGACCGCTGTTTTTTTCGTTCTGCAAACAAATCAATCGAGTAGGAGGCTGTCCATTATTTGGACAGCCGTCCTCTCACACCACCGTACGTGCCGTTCGGCATACGGCGGTTCAGTAACTTGAGTGCAGTTCATTATACCGGATGAAGATATCGTCATATCCCATCTGAATAA
>JAFTUS010000030.1 GCA_017466125.1 Lentisphaeria bacterium
AAAAGCCCTTGTGAAGCGGTTTTGTGAAAAAAACTTCACAGAATTTTTGTTAGACTTGAAAAAATGGTCAGCGTTTTCGTATCTTCCCCCATGCTCGGTAAGGTACAAAAACAAGACTTTGTTAGTAATCAAGCACTTACAAAAAGAACCTTGATTTTTACACTTTTCAGAAAAAGTCAGAAAAAAGAGTGATTTCAGACAAAATCCGGGGCAAAACGGTCATCCATCAGCCGGAAGTGGAGCAAGCAGAACTGGATCCGGAAACAATGTCCCCCTTGCAAAAAGCGGTGATACAAGGTTTTCAATACCGGGATATGCTGGAATCGGGCAAGGTGGCAACTGTTTCCGAACTGGCACAGAAAGTTAAACAGGAACGCGCCTTCCTCTTCCGGGTATTGAGCCTTGTCAACCTCGCTCCGGACATCATCGAAGCCATCCTCAACGGCAAAGCCCCTGCCAAACTCACGTTATCCAAGCCCCGAAAAAATTTTCCAGAAGATTTAATCAATCTCCGGAAACTGTATGGAATAGAGTAAAAAAAGAAATGCTCGACATTTTGAAAGAGAGTGCTGTTTTAACCATGGACAGAGCTCCGCACAGCATAGAGCCGGGACAGTTGCAGGATATTCTTTTACAGATTGAAATTGAGAGAGATACATCATATTCGGGCAGCCAGCACCACAGAAAATGAGTTGACTGCACATGTAAATTACAGAATATTTCTCTTCTTGACAAGACCGGAGACGATTTGAAAAAGTGTTTGCAGCACCATAATATTTTCCATTCTGTTCTGAAATTTGAAAGTGCTGATAATCCCTGTCAGAACCATTGCTGATTCTTCAAACGGAAAAACGGCGGCAGGATTTTTCTTCTGCCGCCGTTACTGTTTTTTTACTGTGCAATGTCCGGTAAGGTCCGGAGGGATTTTTCAATATCTTCCCCGGAAAGAGAAGATTCTGAAAGTGTTCCGTCATTGAATTTTCCATAGGCTGTCATGTCGAAATATCCGGTTCCAGTCAAACCGAAGATGATTGTTTCCGCACGGTTTTCACATTTGCAGCGTAAAGCCTCATTGATTGCAGCACAAATCGCATGACTGCTTTCCGGAGCTGGGAGGATCCCCTCCACCCGGGCGAACTCTACAGCTGCTTTGAACACATCTGATTGCGGAACCGCTGTCGCCTCAATGACTTTGTCATGATACAGCTGTGAAATGATGGAGTTCATTCCGTGGTAACGCAATCCGCCGCAGTGAATTGCCGACGGCATGAATCCGCTGCCCAGCGAGTACATTTTTGCAAGCGGACAGATCTTTCCGGTGTCGCAGTAATCATAGACAAACTTTCCCCGGGTCAAACTCGGACACGCCTCCGGTTCAACAGCAATCAAACGGTAACTCTGTTCTCCCCGCAGCATTTCACCTGCAAAGGGGGCGATCAGACCGCCCAGGTTGGAACCGCCTCCGGCACAGCCGATGATCACATCAGGCTTGATCCCGTATTTTTCCAACGCTGTTTTCGTTTCCAAACCGATCACACTCTGGTGCAGCACCACTTGATTCAGAACGGAACCGAGGACATAACGGTAACCTTCTGTGTTCAGGGCAGTTTCCACGGCTTCTGAAACAGCGCAGCCCAAACTTCCCGGCGTTTCCGGATACTCCTTCAGGATCTTTTTCCCGACCTCTGTTGTCTGGGAAGGAGATGGAATAACGGATGCCCCGTAAGTTCTCATCACTTCCCGCCGGAACGGCTTCTGTTCGTAGGAACACTTGACCATGAACACCCGGCATTCCAAACCGTAAAAAGCACACGCCATGGAAAGAGCGGTTCCCCATTGTCCGGCACCGGTTTCTGTCGTCACGCCTTTCAATCCCTGCTGTTTTGCATAGTAGGCCTGCGCAATGGCAGAGTTAAGTTTGTGACTTCCGGAAGTGTTGTTTCCCTCGAACTTGTAGAAAATTTTTGCCGGAGTATCCAGCATTTTTTCCAGAAATTCTGCATGGATCAACGGTGCCGGACGGTACATCCGGTAAAAATTACGGACATCTTCCGGGATGGGGATCAGGCGGTTTGTTTCATCCATCTCCTGCGCTGCAGTTTCTTTGCAGAAAACCTTTTCCAACGCCTTTGCTGTTACGGGTTCCATTGTGACCGGATCCAGCAACGGAGCGACTTTTCCCGGCATGTCTGCCCGCATATTATACCAATTCCGGGGAAGTTCCTTCTCTGCGAGAATGATTTTGTACGGAATTTCCCTGCTTTCTGTGTTGTTTTTCATTTTTGGCTCCTTATGTTAAAAAAAATAAACCCCGTTCGGTTGATTCCGGACGGGGTAATAAAAAAGCGGATCAAACACCATGTTCAATCCGCCTATCTGACAATTTTATTTATCTATGCACAAACGAAGATGCCCCGGCGGAATTACCACCGGCGCCACCAGCAAAAAGATGAAAAATTGTGAATTTCGTTTCTCATAATGAAGAGAATATAACACATTTTTTTAATTTGTCAAGCATGAATCATTTTTTCTGTCGTTTTTTTTCGATAATGTCCGCAAAATTGCGCATATTTTGCGGACATTATCTTAGTCGGAGCAAGATTGCGGCATATTTCTACGACAAAATGGGGAACCCGTCAATACCTCGCTTGTAAAATGGAATCTTGGTGATATAGTAAACAAAACGTACATGGTTTTGATAATCGGTCAAAATAAAATGTGCGCAAAATTTAGGACACTGCCACGTTTTGAAATTGACTCTGAAATATAAAATAAGGAAGGACGTATTTGTGAAATTGTATAGAAAAATTCTTAAAGGGATGTTAAGGATGGCGGCGGCTGCCAGTATTGCAGGCTGCTGTTTTTATCAGGAATAAAAGGAAATATCCATGAACTACACCGACCCGAATAATTATGAAGGCAGCGACATCGAACGGATCAACGCTGCTGTCCGCAATGCACGGATGAACGGCGGGATCGTAAGGATCTTCAAGAGAAAACCGGATAAAACTTCTGCTCGGGATTTCTGGCTGATTGATTCTGCGATCCTTCTCCCGGAAAATACAACACTTTATCTGATGAATTGCAAAATCAAACTTTCTGACAGGGCTCGCGATAACTGGATCCGCAGTGCAAATTGTATCATTGGGAATCCGGAAGTTAAAGAAATCTCCGGGCTCCATATTATCGGAGAAGGTTCTGCTGTTCTGGAAGGAGCCGACCACCCGAGGGCAACCGGCGACGGTGGAAAATCCCTGGGCGTACAAACTTACGGGACCGATGCCGGAAAGAAAAATTGCAGTCAGAAAGGCGATTGGCGGAATATCGGGATCCTTCTTGCAAGGGTAAAAAATTTCTCAATCAAAAACATCTCTCTGATAAACTCACATGCCTGGGCAATCTCTCTTGAGGCATGTGATACCGGAATCATCCGGGATTTGGATTTTTCTTCCTCTGAATATGTTACCATTGACGGAAAAAAAGTGAAAATCGCCAATCGTGACGGTCTGGATCTGAGAAAAGGATGCCGGAACATCACCATTGAAAATATCACAGGAAATACAGGCGACGATTTGATCGCGCTGACTGCGCTTGGCAACAGAGTCAGAAAATCCGGACTCCTGCGGGGTACGGAATTTTACGGCGGCTCTTCTGAACCGGGAGCAAAAGACCTGTTCAACATCTCCATCCGCAACGTCCGAGGATATTGTGCCGGAGGACACCATATCATCCGTCTGCTGAATAACAGCGGGATCAAACTTTATAACATTCAAATCAGCAATCTGCTTGACACTTCTCCGGAAGGAGTTCATGCCCAGGCTGCAATCAAAATCGGAGATCAGTCATACGGTGGCTCTGCTCCGCTCGGAGATACTTCCGACATTCAGATCTCAACGGTTCATTCCAAAGCTCACAATGCGATCCTGCTTGGCGGATCTTTGAAAAACTCTATGATTTCTGATGTATTCGTCAGCAATCCCAAAGGCGAAGCAGTAACTCTTCAAGTCAAGACGGTTCAAAGCAGCGGGGTGATCCTGAACAATATCCGGACTGTCGGAAAAGATGGCACAACAGTCAATACAGTTTCCAATTTGTATCAAACAAAATAAGTGCTAATTTAATTGGTGCCATTCCATGTAATTGATTATAATTTAATCTAAGCACCAATTACTCATAAAAATGACCAAGGAGAAAGATGAAGATTTATATATTTGTTTTTGTATTGTTACTTTTAGTTGGAACCATATTTTTTTTCAACAATCTAATATTGATGAATACGGATATGGAAGCAACTTAAATGAAATTTCAGTAATAAAAGAAGAGAAAATATTTTCATCCGAACTCAATACGGAAGAGGATTTGTTTTTTTATAGGACGGGATACCTGACCAATTTTACATTATATATTATAGGTAAATTTTCGTCAGACACTATATCGAAGATAAAAAACAATCACCTTTTAGTTGACTTACCGAAGCCACTATTTAGCTATGAAGAGCAAGTTCCTATAAATACTTTTTCTTGGCGGCTAAAACATATTCCTGGAGACATTGCAAACAAACTAAAACTACGAAGGGAATATAATAATTATTTTTCTGAACTGAATGATAATATTATCTTGTTCGAGGTAACTAAAAACAGATATTACATCCAATTATTTGTGCTTGGGGAAAGTGGATATTTTATAATTTCTATTACACATAAAACTCGATAACCTATCTTATATCAAGGTCAAAAGTTAAGTAAAAAAATAAATTTATCATTAATAATCATTTTTTGCACAATAACAGTATTTGCTCAAAGCAACAATTACATCCACCCGCCGACAGGCGGCAACTTCACGGGCAGCGCAAGCTGACCTCTTCACAAGCGGAATGAAATGGAGCGTCTTCATCCACCTTCGCACAAGGCTACGGCGGACAAGCAAGCAAGGCGTAACGGTTATTCAGTGAAGAGCGGCTGACGCCGCGTGAAGATGTGAAGTTGTGCCTGACGGCACAGTGAAGTGAAGACTTGCGTCTTCGTTCGCCATTTTTTTGCAAAAAAATGGCGGAGAAAGAGGGATTCGAACCCTCGGTGAGTTTCCCCACGGCGGTTTTCAAGACCGCTGCCTTAAACCACTCGACCATTTCTCCGCGACGGTTCTATAATATCGTACATTATCGGACGTTTTTCAAGCGGAATTATGGAAAATATACAAAAATTATTCCGCTTTTTTCATTTTTATAAATTCAGCACGGATCAAACGCTTGTAACTTGTCAGAATTCCGGTTTGATCTTTTCCCGCAAAATTTACATTGACATCACGGTAGAGCTGACGCCAGCTGCGCTCCATGTCATCATAATCAAAGGCCGTGTAAAATAACGGCTGACCACTCTGCGTTTTTCCGGGTATGATACGGTCCTCAAGAAGTATAACGCCGTCCGCACCGTCTTTCTTTGCCTCCTCCTGCAATTTTTCCAAAAGCATCTGACGGGAAACATTCTGGTAATTCCCCGAAACTGTCGCAATTCCAAGAACACTGTATTTCCCGGCAACAGATCCCGCATCAGCATAGATCGTCACTTCCGCCGTCGGTTCGGACTTGCCGCCTTCGTATTCATAAGAAATACAACCGCTCAACAAGACGATCAACAATGTCAAAAATATGCTCTTCTTCATAAAAAAACCTCTTTTTTTGTAATCTCTGATAATAAAATACTCTGAAATACGATTTTTTTCAACAGCAGATATTGAAATTATCAGAAAAATGTTGTATTTTATATAGCGTATGTGTAAAACAATGTTCCGTTTTCGCGGAACAAAAATATTTGGAGCAAAAAAATGATTCAGTTGCAAGGCGTTTATACCGCGATGGTGACTCCGCTCAAAAATGGCGAAGTCGATTGGGAAAATCTCCGCAGTTTTGTGGAATTCCAGGTAAAAAATGGCGTGGCAGGTGTCGTCCCCGTCGGAACCACCGGCGAAAGCCCCACCCTCTCCCCCGCTGAACACCTTAAAGTGATCGAAACGACCGTCGAAGTCGTCAACGGCCGCTGTCAGGTCATCGCCGGAACCGGCGCAAACTCCACAGCAGAAGCCATCGAACTGACCCGGGAAGCAAAGGCTATCGGTGCAGATGCTACTTTGCAAGTCACACCCTATTACAACAAACCCACGCCGGAAGGTCTCTATCGCCATTTCTCCACTGTCGCTGACAAGGTCGGACTTCCCGTCGTACTCTACAACGTCCCCGGACGCGCCGGAGTTCCGATCGCCGAAAGCACCGTCGCCCGTCTCGCCCAAAACCCCGCCATCGTGGCAGTCAAAGAGGCCGCCGGCAGTGTGGAACGGGTTTCAGCCATCCTCGATCTCTGCAATATTACCGTGTTGAGCGGCGATGACTCCCTGACGCTGCCCATGATCTCTGTGGGCGCAAAAGGCATCATCAGTGTCAGCAGCAATATCATTCCCGCCGAAATGGTTGAAATGACCGATGCCGCTTTGAACGGCGATTTCAAGAAGGCTCTCGAACTTCATAAGAAATACTACCGTTTCTTCAAGGACGAATTCATCGAAACCAATCCCATTCCGATCAAGGCCGCGCTCGCCATGGCGGGAATGATGGCGGAAGAATACCGCCTCCCCCTCTGCGAACTTGCCCCCGATCACCGCGAAAAACTCGCAGACACCCTGAAACGCTGCGGCATCATCAAGTAAAATACCGCAACAAATACACACTTCAGAAAACGAAATATTATGAGAGACTCACATCTCTCATAATATTTTTTCATTCTTTGCCCCTTTACAGCCCTTCAAAAAAACAAGTCCGTACTTTCGGCAGTCGCATCTCATTTGTTATTTTTTGATATTTTCAGCGGAAAGTTTGCCTTTTTTTTGCATTTCTCTTGATTTTTTTTTCAGGCAGTTCATATTATAGGAGAGTATATATTATCGGGGGAACTCTATGGACAATTATTCACTTTCCTATCCGGGAAAAATCATTTTCGGCAATGGGGAGCGCAGACAACTGCCGTCTCTGCTCCCTGCCGGGGCTGTGCTTGTCATCTGCGGCAGACACTCCCGTAAACGCATCGCCGATGAACTTTTACCGCTTCTGAACGGCAGAAAAACAGAACTCCTTTCCGACATAAATCCGGAAGTCCCCATTTCCGATGTGATCCGCGCCTGTGATGCCGCCCGCCGTATCTGCGCTTCCGCCGTCATCGGCTGGGGCGGCGGTTCTGCGATCGACTGCGCAAAAGCCGTTGCCGCCCTCGCCCCCTGTGACGGAAACGCTGCCGATTATTTTTACGGCAGAAAAAAAATCTCATCCAAAGGACTCTTTTTTGCCGCCCTGCCCACCACCGCCGGAACCGGCGCAGAAGTGAGCGGAAACGCTGTGATCTGCGACCCAGAAACCGATATCAAACAATCTCTGCGGGGTGTCGGCATGGTTGCCGACCTTGCCATTGTTGACCCCGAACTTACCTTTAACTGCCCTCCCCGTGTCACCGCAGCAAGCGGTATGGATGCCCTGACACAAGGCTTGGAAAGTCTTATTTCAAAGAAAGCCGACACCGTCAGTTCCGCTCTGGCTCTGCAAGCGGTCAAAAGACTTTTCTTCCATCTGGAAGATGCCTGCCGGAATATTCCCGCCGCCCGGGAAGCCGTTGCCGAAGGCAGTATGCTTGCAGGCATGGCGTTTTCAAGTTCCGGTCTCGGCGCGGTCCACGGTATCGGACACCCCCTCGGCAGTATCTGTCATATTCCGCACGGCGAATGCTGCGCATTGCTGCTGCCGGTCATTCTGAAGTGGAACCGCTCCGTCTGCCGGGAGAAACTCGATGCCATCGCCGCTGAACTGGGACTCGCTGACGGGGATGCTCTCATTTCTGCGATCACTGCCCTCAACGGGCGTTTGGGTATTCCCGCCAATGCCCGTTCTTACGGACTTTCGGCAGAAAAATTTGATTTCATCGTCAGAAACTCCCGTTCCGGCAGTATGAAATGCAATCCCAGAGATCTCTCCGATGCGGACATCATCAAAATTCTGGAGGAACTTCAATGAAACTTGTTGTACTCGGCCCCAATCCCGCGTGGCAGAAAACCTTGACTTTTCCCCGGCTCACACCCGGAGAGGTCAACCGTGCCGCCGCCCGTCAGGAACGCGCCTCCGGCAAAGGAATCAACTTCTGCCGCGCCGCCGCTCTTCACGGAAAAGCCTTTCCGCTGCTGATCCAGTTTACCGGCGGCGAAAACGGCCGCTTCGTCAATACGGATATCCCCAAATTCGGCACAGCCGCTTTTCCGTTCATCTCCATTGATACCGCAGCACCGACCCGCTGCTGTATCACATGTCTGGATGCAGAACAGAAAATCACAACGGAGTTGATCGAACCCTCCTTTGCCTCCTCCGAAAAAGAGGTCATCGACTATCTCGCCGCCGTGGAAAAAGAGTTGCCCGATGCCGCTCTGCTTGCCCTCTGCGGTTCACTCCCAACCGGAACAGATGAAAACTTGTACGCCGATGCCGCGCGTATCGCCGCCCGGTACGCAGTCCCGGTCGTCGCCGACTGCTGTTTCAATCTTGACGGACTGATGGCCTCCGGAGCGGATATCTACTTGAAAATCAATGCCGCCGAACTTGCAAAACTGACCGGAGAAAAAGAGATCCAAAGCGGTATGAAAACTCTTTTTGCCGCTTATAAAAACCTCCGTTTCTGCGCCATAACCAATGGAGCGGAAAGTTCCTTTGCATCGGACGGCAGACAAGTTGCTGAATATGTGATCCCCCGTTTGGAAAACATCATAAGCCCCATCGGGTGCGGCGACACGGCAAGTGCCGTTTTTTCCAGTGAACTCGTCAACGGTACAGAACCTTTTGAAGCCTTCCGCCGTGCGCTGGGTTACGCTTCTGCCAACTGCCTTACTCCGCAACCGGGAGATTTCTCCCCGGATGCGGCTCAACAAATCATTCAAAATATAACCATAAAATTTTAATCAGAAAGGGAACATCATGGACGTTATCATCCGCCCCACCAAAGAAGCTGCCGTTAAATTGACGGCACAACTCCTCGCCGATCAGGTCAAAAGCAACCCCAAATCCGTTTTGGGACTCGCCACCGGCGGCACGCAAGTTGCAGTGTATGCCGAACTGGTCAAACTTTACAACGCCGGAGAAGTGGATTTCTCACAGGCAAGCAGTTTCAACCTCGATGAATATGTCGGTCTCTCCGGGGATAACGAAAACTCCTACCGCTATTACATGAACGACAATTTGTTCAACAAGGTCAATATCCCCATGGAACGCACCAATCTGCCCAACGGCCTCGCCGCCGATGAAAAAGCAGAATGTGCCCGTTACGAAGAGGCGATCGCCCAGGCCGGCGGTATCGACCTCCAACTGCTCGGCATCGGCGAAGACGGTCATATCGCTTTCAACGAACCGATCACCTCTCTGGTCAGCCGTACCCACACGCAGGCGTTGACCCCCGCAACCCTCAAACAGAACAGCATCTACTTTGATCCGCCGGAATCCATGCCCCGCCGTGCCTACACCATGGGTGTCGGAACAATCATGGATGCCCGCAAAGTCGTCATGCTCATCACCGGCAAGGCAAAAGCTGCTATCGCCGCCAAAGCCATCGAAGGCCCCATCACCAGCATGGTCACTGCCAGTGCCCTTCAGATGCACCCCAACGCCATCGTCATCCTCGATGCGGATGCCGCCGCTGAATTGACTCTCAAAGATTATTATGACTGGAGTTTCGCCAACGAACCCCAGTGGAAAGATTATCAGGAGTTCTGAAAATGATTACAGTCAATGCCAAAATCACTCCGGTACTCGATCCCGGCTTCGTACCCGCCGTTCTCTGGAACAAAGAGTACCGCAAGCAGGTTGCCGCTGATCCGGCATCCATTGATATCGTGATTGCACTCAAACGGCCCAACGGTACAGTTTCCACCTTCAAAACTGCCATTTTCCCCCATGAGGGCGAAAAACGTGCCTTGAACATCAAATATGTGGAACGCCTCGTCAAATTCATGCTCTGGCAGCGCGGCGGATATGAAGTCACCATCGCCAACTGCAAAGCCCTTGCCGACGACCTTGCCGCAATTTACGCCCCCGGCGGTGAACGCAAGTTCGATTATGAAATCATGGGAGAAACGATTTACGGCAAACCCTTTGCCATCAAGTCTGTTTCTCTGGAAGAGGCTCCCGAATCCCATGAGATCCAAGTCCAACTGGGCGGTCATCTTGACGGATGCCGTATCGGTTTCGACCTCGGCGGCTCTGACCGGAAATGTGCCGCAGTCATCGACGGCAAAGTAGTTCATACCGAAGAAGTGGTCTGGGATCCCTATTTCCAGAAAGATCCCGAATATCACAAACAGGGTATTCTGGACTCCCTGCGCCGTGCAGCAGAAAAACTCCCCCGGGTCGATGCCATCGGCGGTTCTGCCGCAGGCGTTTATGTGGACAATCATCCCCGGCTGGCATCCCTCTTCCGCGGCATCTCCAAAGAGGATTTTGCCGCTCGCATCGTGCCGCTCTTTGATGAAATCCAGAAAGAATACAATGTTCCGCTCATCGTTGCCAATGACGGCGAAGTGACCGCTCTGGCGGGAGCGATGTCCATGGAATCCAACGGTGTTCTCGGTCTTTCCATGGGAACCAGTCAGGCAGTGGGATATGTGAATTGCTCCGGCAACATCACAGACTGGCTCAACGAATTGGCTTTCGCCCCCGTGGATTACAGAGAAGGTGCGCCCGCAGATGAATGGTCCGGCGACCTCGGTTGCGGCGCCCAGTACTTCTCCCAGCAGGCGGTTGCCCGTCTGGCTCCGCTGGCAGGTCTGGAATATCCGGCAGATATGCCCTTCCCCAAACGGCTTGAAGCGGTTCAGGCTCTTATGGCGCAAAAAGATGAACGTGCCGAAAAAATCTACCGTACGATCGGAACGTATTTCGGTTATGCCATCGCCCACTATTCGGATTTCTATGATATCCGCAATTTGCTGATCCTCGGCCGGGTCAGTTCCGGCGAAGGCGGTGAAATCATCATCGAAGAGGCGAAAAAGGTTCTCGATGCAGAATTCCCGGAACTTGCCGCCTCCATCCAGTTCCGTGTGCCGGATGAAAAGTTCAAACGTCACGGTCAGGCGGTCATCGCCGCCAGTCTGCCGTCCTTGAAATAAGAGGTGTTGTTATGGCAAAATCCATTCTTTTCAAGAATTGTTATTTAGTCACGCCCGGTTTTGAAGCGGACGGCATGTCCGTGCTGGTCAAAGAGGGAAAAATCGCCCGCATCTATGCTCCCGGCGATGCCCTGCCCTCCGCCGATGAAGTCAATGACTGCACCGGGAAACTGCTTCTCCCCGGCTTTGTGGATGTCCATTGTCACGGCCGCAGCGGTTATGATTTCTGCGATGCCAAAGTTGAAGGCATTGCCCGGATCGCCAAAGACAAACTTGCCGAAGGCGTAACGACCCTTCTGCCCACCACGCTGACCCTCTCCGAAGAACAACTTGCCGCCGCCTTGCAGAGTGCCGCCGATTACACGGCAGCAGCCAATGACGGATGCAAACTTCCCGGTGTTCATCTTGAAGGTCCTTACATCAATTCCAAACTGATCGGCGCACAAAATCCGGCTTATGTCCGTCTGCCCGATATTGAGGAAGTGAAACGGCTCAACGCCATTTTCCCGGTGAAGAAAGTCTCCTTTGCCCCCGAAGTGGAAGGCGGGGCGGAGTTTTCCGCCGAACTGCTCGCCATGGGAATCACTCCTTCTGCGGTGCATACCAACGCCAAATATGCGGAATTTCAGGAGGCTTTCAAGCACGGTTTGCGCAACTTGAGCCACTTCTGCAACCAGATGACCGCACTTCATCACCGGGATATCGGCATGGTCGGAGCGGGCTTGCTGAATCAGGAAGTTTTCATCGAATTCATCTGCGACAAACTCCATATCTGCCCGGATATGATCGAACTGGTCTTCTCGCTCAAGAGCGTGGATTACATCCAATTGATCTCCGACGCCATGCGTGCCTCCGGCATGCCCGACGGCGAATATGACCTCGGCGGGATGCAGACTTTCGTCAAAAACGGTGCAGCACGTCTGGAAAACGGTGCGCTTGCGGGAAGTACACTGCAAATCTGTGATGCATTGAAAAATGTCTATGAAGTCACCGATTTGGAACTCTCCGAACTGGTGAAAACGACCTCCTGGAATCAGGCAAAAGCCCTCGGACTTTCCGGGATCGGCAAAATCGAACCCGGTTTCTGCGCGGACCTCGTGGTCATGGATGATGACTTCAAAGTCCAACAGACCTATGTGGACGGCGAATTGCGCTATCAGGCGTAAAATCCCGATTATTCCAACGTCTTCCGTTGCCTTCCGGCAATCCGGAAGACGTTTTTATATTCCGGTTGCACGGTAATGACCGGGCGGGATGCCTGTCAGTTCCCGGAAGCGGCGGACAAAATATACATAGTTGTCATAACCGCATTTTTCTGCAATCTCTTTGATTGGCATGGAGGTCTCCCGAAGCAGTTTTTTTGCCTGACGGATGCGGAGTTCATCCAATGACCGTCCGAATGACCGTCCGGCATATTGCTTGAAAAGGGCTGAAATATAAGAAGGACTTTTCCGGAAATGAGCCGCCATATCCAAGCGGGAGATGCCCCATGAAAAATTTTCATTCAGAAACTCTTTCATATCTTCATAGAGTTTTTGCCCATTCTCCTCCGGCGGTATGCCGTTTTCGACTTCAATCAGTACAAGTTCAAGAATCAACCGGACAACAGCAGATGCAACGGCAGGATAACGGAGAACTTCGTCACTGCGTAAAATATCATAAGCCTTGAGAATATTTTCCGGCACTTGTGCCGTATGCACAGCAACATTATCCGGCCAACGCTTCGGATTCGGTTCCCGGATGTTGTACCAAACCGTCCTCAACATCGTTTCACGGGGCAGAATACAGAGAAAATCGTGAACGGTACTGAAATTGCACTCCTCCCACAGCCGACTGTCTATAAAATAAAAATCCCCAGGCTGCAAAATGATGCGTTCTCTTTTTCCCTGAAATCCCATGAGTTCACGCTTCTCGCCGGAAAGGACGATCAACAAACGGGGAGCGGCATTCCGGTGTTCAATGAAATCCGGGCAGGCAGAACCATCCGGGCGGTAAAAGTTTTTCAACTTCAATTCCCGGGCGGCATATTTTATCCGTTTCAACAATTCATTTTTCATAAATAATACGATCCGTATATAAAATATACTATTGTAATATTGCTTTTTCAAGCAAATTGCAGTATAGTTATATAAAAATAAAAAAAATTCCGCGCAGTATAGTTATATAAAAATAAAAAAAATACGGTTGTGTACCAAACGTTGACTGATTTTTACTGGGTTCTCCGGTATACGCCATCCGCTCCGCCGGCGGGTACGCGCAGCGCGCGGAATTTTTTTATCAGTCAGTGTTCAGTACAGAGCCCAAAGCACAAAGCAGGAGATCAATATGAAAAACGAAGCCCTTATGCCAGCCGCAGTTATTCCGGCAACCGGAAAACATCTGAACCGCAACCGGACATTTCAAGGTATTCCGGGTATTGCCGCAAGTAACAGCGGTCGCCTTTTTGCAGTCTGGTATTCGGGAGGAAAAACTGAATGCCGGGAAAATTTTGTGATTGTTTCAATCAGTGACGACAACGGTGAAAATTGGAGCGATGCCGTATGGGTGGTCGATCATCCCGCAGAAACGATCCGTGCATTTGATGCCAATATCTGGGCGGCTCCTGACGGAAAAATCTATCTTTTCTGGACTCAATGCCACTCTGAAATATCCGCCGATGGCAAGACACACTCTATTTTTGACGGCACTTCCGGAGTATGGTTTTCGGCACTGGCAAATCCGGATGCCTCTACCGAAATATGGAACTGGAGTTCTCCCCGCCGTATTGCCGATGGAATTATGATGAATAAACCGGTCGTGCTTGCCGACGGTACATGGGCTTTACCCATATCCGTCTGGAATCTTCCCGGAGTCAAACGGGGCAAAGACGGAGCAAAGATTTATCTTTCAACAGATCAGGGCAAAACATTTTTTGAACAGGGAAAAACAAAAATTCCACGCCGGGATGCAATTTTTGATGAACATTCGATTGTGGAATATCCGGATGGTTCGCTTAAAATGTTTATCCGGCGTGCCCGCTTCGGCAACTTGGAAAGTGTATCAACTGACGGAGGAAAAACCTGGAGCAAACCGTTTCTGTCCTCTATCGGCGGGCCTTGCTCCCGCTTGTGGATCAGCCGCCTGAAATCCGGCAGACTTATTCTGGTCAACAACGATTGCGGTCCGAAAAAGCGGGGAATTCCGCTGCAACGGGTCAAAATGACGGCATGGCTTTCGGATGACGATGGAAAAAACTGGTACGGCGGTCTGGTTTTGGATGGCCGTGAATGGGTTTCATATCCGGATGGACAGCAAACTGCAGACGGTTCGATCTGGATCATCCACGACTGGGACCGCTATGCGGGCGGCGAAATCATCGCCTCGCATGTCACCGAAGAAGATATAGCCGCCGGGAAACTTATCTCCCCGGAAAGCAAATTGAATATCATCATCAGCCGCACCCGCCCGGTCGAAAAATAAAACATTTGCACAACCGGAACTCCCGCCTCTTGAAGCGGCGGGAGACAACAGCTGTTTTGCAGTGGTCCGTGATGACATAATACCACAAAATGCGACATTTTTACCCTTTACAAAACTTTTATTTCAGAGTATATTATAACAGAAATGAGGTTTTTATATGGGTAAGAAAATTTCATATTGCGGTTTCAATAT
>JAFTUS010000031.1 GCA_017466125.1 Lentisphaeria bacterium
CCCGAACCCCCTCTATCCTTTCCAAAAACTTTCGGGTAATTACATTTTTTGCATCCGCAAAAAATGTAATTGCTTTGGTTGCCAAATCACACAAAAACTGTGCTGTAACCACCAGACGTTTGATACGGATAAAATTCTTTTTCATTTGCTTCTCCTTGTTATATTGATTACGGACGGATCAATTCATAGGCCAGATGCGGCTCTTCTTTTGTGTTTTCACCGAGAGAGAGAAACAACTCGCCTCCGGCATTGCTTTTAACGGAACGTGCCTTGCTGCGTTCTCCGTTCAGACGGAGGGCGTACAGAGACCATTTTTCATTCGGCTTTGAGAGTTTCAGTTTGACTTTACCGGCGATATGTCTGCCGAGCGGCGGCATATCTCCCAGATCATGGATCACAGTCCGGTCGGTTTTGTACTCCAGTTCTGTTCCTGATGCAACGGTATTGGTCAGGTGCAGAAGCAATATCCGTTTGGATTTTTTCAATTCCGCACCGTCGAGTGCGCTTACGAAAAACGTTGCGGGCGTTCCGCTGTTTTCCACTGACATGATACCGGCGGTGCCGGTTCCGTAACCGTTGAGAAAAATCACTTCGCTGCGCGGCGTGATCACTTTGAATTCCTTCCGTCTGGCATCCATAAGCAGTTCTCCGGTCGAACTGACGGCAAATCGTTTCCAATAGTCATGACCGATTTTCCCCGCCTTGCTTTTCAGCTGGATTTCGTGGAGCTGCTTATCCTCGTTGCGGAAATCAACGAAATGGAGTGAGCCGTTTTCCGGTTTCCGTTTTTCATCCGGATTCAGCGTAAGCAGGAAATTTGCGCCGGGCGGTAATTTTACGCTCTTGCTGTCCGTAACGATGGTTCCCACCTTTCCGAATACTCCCAGATAACGGAATACGCGGGGATACTTCATAAAAGTATTGTTTTTAAAACAGTTTTTATCCACCAGCACCGGAAAGGAAATTTCCGATTCCCTGACATCTCCTCTCAGAAACAGCATCGCCCCCATGCGCGCCGCCAGCATGGACAACGGGTCTTTGGAACTCTCCCAAAGCCGCAGATCTCCGCCGGAAAGGAAGGATTTTTCATCTCCGTGCGTATATTGATAAAGGAACATGCCGTTCCACCCCTGCAATGCAGCGTATGCCGGAAGAACGGACCCCATTTCCGCCCGGTAACAACTGGGATAGGTGTAATTGAACTCTGTGATCGTAAAAGGTTTGCCGAAGATCCGGGTCGGGAACTGCATTGCCTCATCTGCATTCATTCCGCTTATGGCACTGGCTTCGTCGATCCAGGCGGGAACGTTTCCGTGCCGCTTCATGTAGCGCGGCATATCCACATAAAAGTGGTTATCGACATAATCGTACTCATTGCGGGCGATCGACAGATAGGGGGCATCGCCGTTATTCTGTTCTGTAAAAGGCTGGCGGACACCGAGAGAGCGCAGATAGCCGCGCATTTCCCGATAGGTTTTCTGCCACAGTTCCAGCATGAATTCATGCAGCAGCCGTTCTCCGGCGGCAGGATTTTCCGGAGTGAGTTTCTGTTCAGCAAGCCATTGCCCGAACTGTTTCATCAGCAGAGCCTTTATATCCGGAACGCGGTTTATTGCCCGCAGCAGCGCGGGGATCGTATTTTCGTTGACAAGGCAGAAAGGCAGCATCGCCGGATCATCCTTCCAGCTCATACCGGTATAAGGATTTTTGTGAAGCAGAAGGGTTTTGCTGAATTTCTTCCAACTCTCCATCGCCTCTCCGGAAAGCGGCAGCAGACTTTTGAACTCATCGCCTCCGGTTCCTCCGACGGGGCGGTTGAAGCCGGGGATCTCGTCAACCGCAAAGCGGCGGCGGCACAGCAGATCTGTGGTAAAATAAATTCCTCTTTTTTTGCATGATGCCAGCAGATAATCGAAACTGTCCAGCGCAGCCGGGGCAATAAGATAACTCGGTTTACCGGGGATCTTTGTAACGGAATCGTTCGCATGAAGACGGACGGCGTTATAACCGGCGGCGGCGATTCGGGCAGTCAGCTTGTCGATGGCATCATGACTCCAAACCTGATTGGGCCAGAAGCAGACATTGACACCGTAAAACCGGATCTTCCGCTCCGGAGCATCGGTGAAAACAAAATTTTCGCCGCTGACTGTGACCGGACCGTATTTTCCGGCGGGAGCATCCAGAAGGAATGAAAAATCAAGGGCAGAACCGGGTATGGTATCTTGCGTGAACCGTAATTTCTTCCACTCCCGGGACTCCCGGAACACCATGCGCATCCCCTCTTCCCCGGAAAGAGAGGAAAACAGAATGCAGAAAACCGCAATCATCAAAATTTTTCTCATTTTTCAAAAATCCTTTTCTTATTGTTGTTGATTTTTACTTTTTACGTGTTTTATTATATACGGTAGTCTGCTAAAAAGCAATCGAAACGGATGAAACAAAATGAAACGATTTTGTACTGAAAATCAAAATTATTTTATAAAAAAGAGGGATTTTTATTAAGAATGGGTAAAAAAGTTTCTCTGCGGAAAATTGCACAGGAAAGCGGTTATGCTCTCTGCACGGTATCACGGGCTTTGAATTCCAGTGCCCCGGTTGCAGAATATACCCGGAAAAAGGTTCTCGCCGCGGCTCACAAACTGGGGTATCTCACTTCGCCGCGGAAACAGCGAATCGCTATTATCGTAAATGATGTTTATTTCAATACTGTTTACGACAAGAACATTTCGACCGCATTGCTCAAAGCGATCCACGACCGGGGAAACATAGCCCTGATTTTAACGGCACAAGATATGGATTTTCTTTCATTGGGTTGGATCGATGGGATCATTTCCTGCTGTTACGACCCGTCTTCAGAGCGGAAAATTGCCAAAAAGTACAATCTTCCCATTGTTTGTATCAACAACTCAAGTTGTTTTTCTGAAAATATTTATGCCGTAAATTCCGATGAAGAAAATGCCATCCGGACCGCTTTGCAGTTACTTGTTTCCAACGGTCATACCAAAATAGCACTGCTGGAACTGGAATCAGCGACCGTATCCTGTAAACTCCGCAAAAAACATTATGAAAATCTGATGCGCAAAGAATTTTTTCTGCGCCCGCGGGTTTATACGACTTTGGAGACCCAGGTGTGGCAGGGAGTTCAACTTGTTGCCAATGAAGGAATGACAGCAGTTATCATTCCCTCTGAATTACAGGACAACCGCTGTTTTCACTTCTGTCGTTTCTCCGGCATCAAGATCCCGCAGGATCTCTCCCTTATCACATGGGAAAGCCCCGGTATCTCTGAATTTTTCCAACCGCCCCTGACCACGATGGAACAGAATTTTTCCCAACTGGCAGAACAGGCCGTTCAACTGCTGGAAAAATTGTGTTCGCAAAAGAAAGTCAAATTGAATAACTGTACAGTCCCTTACATTCTGCACAACCGTCAAAGCATCGAGAACATCAATACGGAGCCATAATGCCGCGTCAAAGACAGTGCGGCTGCCGGAAATTGCCGTTCCGGAGTTTATTCCGGTATAACATCTGCGGTATTGACAAAGTTTACTGCTGCCGGATTGCCGGAACGTTTCAAATCACCGGCATAAATCACCGTACCCTTTTCTATTTTTGCATCACGTTCTGCAAAAGATTTCAAATTGTTTGCAAAATCAGAAGACCATGTGCGAGCAGCTTTGATTTCATACGGATAAAGTTTGCGTTCAGCGGCAATCAACATATCGATTTCATACCCCCGCTGATCTCTGAAAAAATACATATCAGGTGTATTTCCGGAGTTCAAACGGGCTTTCAACGCTTCAACTATAATCATATTTTCAAAAAGATTGCCAATCAGAGGATCACGTTTGACCATATCGGCAGACTTGATTCCAATCAGCCATGCGGCAAGTCCCGGTTCAGTAAAGTAGATTTTCGGCGTTTTGACCAGACGTTTACCGAAGTTTTCAAAATATGGCGGCAATCTGAAAACAATATAACTTGCTTCCAGAATATTCAGCCATTCCTTGAGCGTTTTTGCACTTACTCCAATATCATCGGACAGACTGTTTAAGTTCAAAAGCTGTCCGACCCGACCAGCCAACAGACGGACGAATATTTCAAATTCGTGCTGATGCTGCAAATTGATCAATTGTCTGACATCCCGCTCAACATAAGTCGCAAAATAGTTGGAATATTCCAGTTCAGCATCCGCATCCGGCATGGCATAAAGTTTAGGCATAAAACCACGATGCAGCAACGCATCCCGGTCTAATGAACAACCGGCAGCCGCAAGTTCAGCAATAGACAATGGCAGTAATTGCAAAATACCTGTTCGACCTGCCAGAGATTGACTGATTTCAGCTTTCAATTCAGGCTGATAACTGCCGGTCAAAACATACTGGCCTGCTTTGCGATCACGATCTGATATGACTTGAATATAACTCAATAATGACGGAACCCGCTGAACTTCGTCAATAATCAACGGAGTCGGATGATCTGCCAGAAATCCTTTCGGATCTTCTGCGGCATAAGCACGAACTTCCGGGTCTTCCAAGTTTGCATAATCATAATCTTTGAAATAGTATTGTGCCAAAGTAGTCTTGCCGGACTGTCTGGGCCCGGTTATGGTTATGACCGGAAATTGTGCAGCCAAACGCTGCAGTTGTACCTCAATAAAACGCTGAATCATCTGAAACCTCCTTTGTTATTCCAAGGTTAATATACCATAGCTTGTGCAAATTTCAACCCTCAACTTCCAAATTTACACAAAATATAATATCATATCTCCCTATAAAGTGTTTTAAATCTTCCGTTTTAGAAGACTTTATTTCCAAGCGGATACTTCCGTTTTAACCTCAAAAGCGGAAGCGGAAATACACGAAAACGGAAATTTTATACCCCTTGTTTTGTACCGATGCGGCTACCGTACCTTCATCTGTTGAATAAGTCTATTTTTCTTTCGGAATTCTTGATGAGAACAACTCTCGCTGTCCTTTCGGGGCATTGCCTTTGGTATTGACTTTTGCCAGATACGAGGCTTTCCTGAAGCAGTCATCTTTCTTTGTTTGTCATAATGGTATGATTGTTGTAAGTACTTTCTGTTGTCGTTCTTTTCATGGTTATAGTTCCTTTATTGGAGATATGAGACAGTCGTCATCGCACCGTTTCTGTGTAATTCTGCAATCAAAGCAATTACAGTTTTTGCGGATGCAAAAAATGTAATTACCCGAAAGTTTTTGGAAAGGATAGAGGGGGTTCGGGGGAGAAAGGGAGAACCTTTTTTCAAAAAGGTTTCCCTTTCTCC
>JAFTUS010000032.1 GCA_017466125.1 Lentisphaeria bacterium
AATTCAAATCTTTTACAACAAAAAATAAAGGATTTACAAAAATCTTACGCAGAAGCCGCTGTAATTCAGACGAACATAGAAATATTGTCGGAACAACAGCGTAAAATACAGGAAAAAAACACAGCACTCGAAAGTGAAAAATTGATCCTATTAAGAGAGATCACCATAAATCAAAAGCAACTTACTTCGCTGAAGAAGGAACTTGAATTGGCCCAACACGCCATCACGAATTTACAAAAATCTTACGCAGAAGCCGCTGTAATTCAGAAGAACATAGAAATATTGTCGGAACAACAGCGTAAAATACAGGAAAAAAACACAGCGCTTGAAAGTGAAAAATCAATTCTGTTGCGGGAGGTCACTCAAAGTCGCAAACAATTTTCTTCACTAAAAAAAGAAGTTGAATTAGCGCAGCAAACAAAAGCAGAATTGGCAATGACTCGAGCCCAAAATCATAATTTGCATCAAGAAAATCTTCAACTGCAAGCGGCAGTTTCTACCCAACGGAAAATTTTATCGCAATTATCAGAAGAAACCGCTGCAAAACAATCAGAACTTGAACTTGCCAAACGTAATTTACTTAACATTCAAAAGCAACAAGAAGCCATAAGGAGAAAAAAATGATTGACTGGCTCATGCTTGTATTATATATTCTCGGAGTTATATTACTGATTTCCGGTGTTGCTGTTATAATCCTATACTTTCGCTTTTGGGAACAGAAGAAACGTTTGCCTGAAGCATGTGCATATCTTGACTTGAAACAAAAAACTGATGCATTGCGCCAAGAAAATGCCGAATTGGAAAAAGCCAGAATTGAATTACCTATTTTAAATGAAGAAGTAAAAGCCAAACGCCAGTGGTTAGAGAAAAACGAACAATATTTGTTATCTTTAAGCGCAGACAGAAAAAAACAAGAAGAAATCAAGGTTGAGTACGAAAGTTATTTAGATAAACTTTCTATACTGTTACAACAATTACAAGATAAAAATCGTGAAATAGCAACACTCAAATCAGAACATATCGTCTTATCTGCTCAAGTAGATGAAAAGAAGACCACAATAAATCGCTTAACAACCTCTTGCTCGGATTTAAAAAAACAAGCAGAAGACTTAAAATCCGAGAATAACACATTGGTTTCTAATGTGGATAAAATGCGTGATTTAATGCAAAATCTGGTAAAACAAAAGAAACAACAAGAAGATGCTTTTCTTGAAATACAGAAGGATCATAAATCACTTGAAACTCAATTGCGCCTCATGGAAACAACAATGGGGGATTATAAAAAACGTAACCAAAACCTTCTGGATGATATTTCGCAGTTACGGACCGAAAAGCGTCAACTTGAGGCAGATAATGCCGCAATCCAGAAAGAAAATGAAACATGGCGGGTCGAAAATGAAAGTGCATTGCGTCATTTTCGAGAGTTGCAAGACAGAGTTGGGGCGGAACAAGATAAATTGGATAATATTACCGCTGAATATCATTTCAAACACAGCGAAATAGAGGCCTTTGAAACTCAAAAGAAAGCGCTGCAAGATGAAATAGAAACCCTGAAGAATGCCTCTCAAAATATTCAGAGCAATCTTTCTCAAATAACTGGCAAAGCATCACCAACGGATGCCCTGAAAGATTTGTGGGAACCTATTGCATTTCCCTCTCTTCTGCCTTCTGCAAAAGAACGTTCCGAAATTGATTTGCTGGAAGATACACAAAACTATATCAGAGGTAAAAAACTTTACTTCCCACGCAGGGTTATTCACGCATTCCATACCTCAATGAAATGCAACGATATTTCTCCGCTTACCGTTCTTGCCGGTATCAGCGGTACCGGTAAAAGTGAATTACCCAAATGCTACGCAGAGGGGATGGGTATTCATTTTACCATGCTTGCAGTTCAACCCCGCTGGGACAGCCCCCAGGATTTGCTCGGATTTTACAACTACATGGAAAATAAATATAAACCGACTGAATTAGCCAGGGCAATGGTGCGTTTTGATATGTTCAACCGTGAACAATGGGGAGAAATTCCGCCGGAATGTGACGACCGGAGTGACCGGATGCTTCTGGTTCTGCTTGATGAAATGAATCTTGCCAGAGTTGAATATTATTTCAGTGAATTTCTCTCCAAGTTGGAAACACGCCGTGGCGTCAACATTTATGACGATATGGATCGAGTCAAATCTGAAATCGAACTGGAACTGACAGGACGGGCTCCGCTGCGTATCTTCCCGGGACGCAATATCCTCTTTACCGGAACAATGAACGAGGATGAATCCACTCAAACGCTTTCGGATAAAGTCCTTGACCGAGCCAATATTCTGCGTTTCGGCAAGCCTAAATCCTCCGATATAAGTGCACAAATCCGTAATAGTACCTTGCGCCCTCCTCGGGAAGAAGGAATGACTTATGCCCGCTGGAATACATGGTGTACCGAAGCCAAAGGCATCAAAGTTGACCGTACTATTTCCGAATGGATCGATGAGTTGAACTGCATTATGGCAGAATTGCAAAAACCTTTCGGGCATCGTGTAGCACAAGCAATCGCCGCTTATGTCGTCAATTATCCCAAAGGCATCGCCCACGGCAAAGAACAAGAAATGGC
Organism: Lentisphaeria bacterium; assembly: GCA_017466125.1. Taxonomy (GTDB): domain Bacteria; phylum Verrucomicrobiota; class Lentisphaeria; order Victivallales; family Victivallaceae; genus Victivallis. The sequence continues at coordinate 2,603 of JAFTUS010000032.1, forward strand.
ATTTGCCGATCAAATCGAGCAGAGAATCATGCCCAAATTACGCGGCATCGATCTGATACAAAACGAAGATGCTCTGAACAAAATCGGAAAACTGATCGCAAGAACTAACGATGAAGCGTTGGCAGATGCCTTTGAACGAGGATGCAAAGATGATGCTAACGGAGTCTTCATGTGGCAAGGCGTTGACCGCAGTGAGGATCTCTAATGTTCACATTGCTGATAAATGATCCGTGGGCAATGCATTCTCCTTGTCAATCGTTATCAGATTCAAACTGTGTATACGTTGATGGAAGACATGATCCGCGAATCGTATGTGAAGCCGAGATACAACCGTGGTATCGGTCAAAACGGAATAAATTACCACGTGCATCTTTCCCATTCCACATGAATGGAAAAATTGCGGCAGTTTATTATTTGCCCACTCCGAGTATGGAAGTCCACGAAGCCGATTTTCAAACGCCATTAGGTTCCAGTACCGAAAATTTCCATATTATCCAAGAGAATTCAGTCCGACGCTATACCGAAGAAATGCCGATAGATTCAGTAGAATCTGCCGTAAACAGTTGGATCAACAGGGCCGTCCGTTTATTTCAAGAACTTGGCGGAAGTCAAGAAGAGTTGGCTGAAGATTTCGACGGCATCGCCAGACGTACCTGGAAAAACGTTGCCAAAAAAGTCATGGAAAATGGCGAACAGGAAGCATTGATGAGTTTGATTGTACAATTAGCGTCAGACCGGAAATTACGACAGGCTCTGGTAAGCATCTCAAATACCCCAAGACGAGTATTGGAACGTATCCGCGAAGAGATGAAAATATCCCGTATCCAACAACTGGACGGAGCTTGTATCAGAGCATATGCCCGCCGCCCGGGATTAAATGCCGCGGCCAAAGCCGGTCCCCGGCAAAAACTGCTTGCATTAAACCGCATAGAAAACACCAATACTCTCGAAAACAGAGTTCATGTATGGGTCTTGAAAACCATAGAACAATTTTCCCGTAAATATGTTTATGAAAATGCTGCATTTTCTGCTTCAGCAAGAGTTTATGAAGTAAAACGTTTTGGTGAAGATGCAAAGAAAATGCGAAATTCAGTCTCATTGCAAGGAGTTTCTTTCACAGAATTATCACACCCGGTACAACCCAATTATCCCTTGCAACTTGATCGACGGTACGCCGAAATTTTCAGTGCATATAAAAAATTGCGTCATGAAGAAAAAACGAAAGATGACGCTTGGGAATGGCAGAGAGTTTTATGGAGCGGAGTAAGCCGTCTATTGTTTTATTCCTTGCTCCGGGATTGCTGCAAATCGCCCTACTCCAACTTTATTTACCTAAAAAAAGAAGGCATTCAAGGGCGTTGGATGAATCGTGGCGATGCCCCCGGCCCATTACTATGGCAAAAATTACGTTTCTATATAATTGATGCATGGGATATCCACTCCCCTGAAGAGTGGCTGGATGCTCCGGAACTTTTTCCTGGTGCTCATGAGCTGGGACAACTGGGCTGTGATTGCTGTTTATACCTTCCCGTTTCACAACGGATTATGCCGGTATGGTTTGCCTTCAGCACCCATCACACACCAGATTTTTACAAAGAACGTCAAAAAAGTTGCGGAGAGGCACTTGCTCTTTACAAAACAAAACTGAAAAAACAAAATAAAGCATTAAATAAAATCAATGGACTGATTTTAAACAGCGTATTTACAGACAATGCTTCTCCTGAATTGGAACAATTTTCAATTTCTTCAAGAGAAATGGTCTATTCGCTGCAAATCCCATACCGCAGTTTTTCGCATATAGAAACTCTGAAAATCCACATTCAGAAAATTATGGAAGGATTCACCGGATGAAATACTACGGCTTGGATATCACGCAGCATAAAGAATTCTGTGTATCTTCTGAAGACGGGGAAACATTTGTTCAGGACAAAAGAACCAATGCCCTCCCCGCAGTCCTGCTGCCGGAATACCGTCACGAATCCCCTTGTCTTGTTTCTGACGATCCATTATCCAGAAAAGGTTTGGGCTTTCCATGGCCCAGAGAATCTCAAATACCTGTGGGAGCCTCCGGACAATGGAAAAACGGTATCGGAAGAATTCCCTTACTTACCTGTTTAAGTAATATCAAGGCAACTGGAGATGCAGATGAATGGAAAATCATTGATTCTCAAATATCATGGAAGCCATTTGCGGCTGCATCAGCCTTAACTTTCGATAATGCTAAACTGTTAAAATATCTGTTTGCCAAGTTAAAAGATGCCGAACAATGTTGCTTTGTTATCCCGGAGGGATTCGGAGAAAGTGCCCAACAAACCTTGTTGGAAACTTTTCCAGACAAAACGTTCCTGATTCCACGTTCTATCGCTTTGGCAATGAAATGGTGTGCCGATCATTATAAAGAATATCAGCATCTCTCTGTCTTATCAGCCAACGGAGAAAGTTTGGGACACCTCATTTGTGCCTCTCTGGGATTTGGGGAATGGGAAATATCGCTTATTGAAATTTTAGCAATAAGACATAATAACTCTGTTTATCTCGTTCCGGTGTATGATCCGGCAATAAACGGTCAGGGATTAAATTTTTGCGGTATTGCGCTATGCGAAAAAATGCTTCCCCCGCAAAAAGATATTTCAACAGAACAAGTTGTCTGGATGAATCTTAACCACTCCAATTGGTTTGAAAATATCTTGCAAGGTAAAAATGAACTTTCAACATCGGCAATGCGTCAGATTGAAAGCGTACTTAATGGAGTTTCTTCATCGACAATCCCATTTTTCCGTCTGGACTGTATGCAGGGCCTTCGAGAAAAACATATAACCAAACATTCAGTTGCATTAAGTTTACGGGAATCCATTATACGTCAAAAAGCACAACTGAAAAATGTTCGCAATATTCTCGGAATTGCAGCAGGAGGCAGTTTTGCACAAATACCGGTCAATCCTCCATTGCCGCCAGTTCCGGCAAATAATGCTTATATGCGTATGGATATAAATATATTAAGTCGTTATCTGCATATTGAAACAGCAAAAAAAGCATATGAATACCGTCAAAAATACAATGATGGGACCAAAACAATTCCCATAGCCTCTTATCTTTTTTCAACGTGGACTGATTCTTATCAACTTTCTTTGTATGGAGCCGATGTGTTTGCAGAAGGAGCGGCATTGGCATCCTATCACATCGGCATAAAACTCCCGTCATTCCGGCAAAAACTGATACCCGTAGAACTTTATACTGTAGGAAGAAATAAATCCGGAGACCGTACCGAAAAATGGGAAACTCTTGTTGCATCCGGAACTCTTCCTGCAGGAGAAATATACCATCACCCCAAACCCATTCAGGGACTTTTTATTCCTGAAGGCAAAGAACATCTGGAATTGACACTAAAACGTCCGGCCAAAGACGGTTCATTCCTGTATCGGAGTGTAATCGCTAAAATTCCGCAGAAAACCGAAAAAAAGGAACCTGTTGTAATTTCAACGAATATACGTCCCGGACAAGGTTTTGCTCAAGTGTTAATCGATTCTCGACGCCCGGGAGTTTTCTCCACCCGATTAGATTGGCATACCATGAAAACAACAACCAAACCAGAACTGAAATTAGAGTACATTCCGGAAGTTGCTTATATTGTATCTGATTATAATTTATGGAACAATGTTCAATATGCGATGAGTACCTTTGTCCAAAACTGGCAAAACTCCCACATCATATATGACTGGAATACCAAAGAGTTACTGAATAGTTTGAATCGCTGGCGCATGGATAAAGATTCAAGTGATATATTCCGTCATATCGGTCCGCTGAACAGTGATGGCAGCATTCAAGCAATCCGTAATAAATCTCTCTTTGAGGATTTTCTGAAAACATTGGACGAAGCGTGGAAACATGAATATGATGCAAAAATCAAACGGCGGCTTTTGCGGTTGGCAGGATGGCTCTATTTATATATCCCGCAAACAATGTTACAAGAAGCAGAATACCATATCGCATACGGCAAACCGCAAGCAATTCATTTGCATATAGCGGGATTGACTTTTCATACAGAAAAACATTTTACAATGTTCTATAAAAACTTCAGACGTCAATATGAACCTACAGCAGAATGGTTCAGAGCATTGCGTAACATGGTACGCTTCAGAGATCATGCCTTATCCGATGAAGTTGTTTCAAAAGAGGAAATCAATCATATTCTGCAAATAATCATACGAAACTTGACATATAAAAATGGAATTCGTAAATATAACAATTGTATTGAAGCATTGATTTATCTATTGAAACGCCGCCGTTATGATGATGATTTTTTGGCCCCCGGAGCAGAAGATACGCAAACAATAAGTGCCTTATTGAGGGATATTGCCAATAATCACAAAACTGCAAAGTACAGAAAGATTGCACAAGCAACCCGTGCATTTTTGAATAAAGAAGCCACTTCAGCCAACTTAACAGCTATCCTTGAAGCAGAAGAGGAAGAAAATGGAGATAATGAGGATGAATGACTTTTCTGAATTGCAAAAAATCATACTAACTATCTTGAAAGACGGGAAGTTATATTCCGGCAAAGAACTTCTGAAAGTATCAAGAGAAAACTCCATACTTCGCTTGAAAGAAGAACTGTTGCACTTGTTGAAACTTGAACAAGTACAATGCCATGGCAGTTATTGGAAAATTGCTTCCAATGCTGTACCGCCTGAACTGGATGCAGATTTGAAAACTACGGATTTATGTGTCCGATGTCCCCGCTGTCAAGAATTATTGGATACTCCGGAGTCTCCTGATGGTCTCAAAGCTGGCTGTCCATTCTGCGGTCAACGTTTTATAATCGGTCCCGAAAAATTATCCCCCTCTCAATATCGTGCAATTCCAATGGAAAGTAGAAAATTATGAACCCAAACAACACATTGCCTTCTTGGCTTGATGATTCACAAAAAGCATTTTGTTTATCAGAAGAAAAATTCATAAGATTGCTCGCGCCAGCCGGAGCCGGAAAAACTCAATCTCTTCTTTATCGATGCAAGCATTTGATTGATGAAAATCCTCAGACCCGTATTTTGCTTTTTACATTTACCAGAGTTGCCAGAGATGAGTTAAAAATTCGCCTAAAAAATGATAATACGTTAAAAAGATATGCTGCAAATCTAACCATAACAACATTAAATTCATACGGTTGGCGCATAGTGAAGCATAAGACAAATCTGCTTTCAGCCTGCAAAATGATCGAGAAAAAAGAAAGGATTTGGGTCATCAGCAATTATTTACAACCCACCATCGGAAAAAGTAAAACATTAACAGAAAAAATGAAAGATAAAAAATGGCGAGCATTTAATGCCGCCAAAGTATTAGACTTAATAGATACTTTCAAATCTTTGGGATTTGATCACGAAACATTACAGACAGAAAGTGCCTTCATGGCTTACTGGAAAGATTTAGCAAGAAACGGATTGGCTAACATGCTCAATTCCATTCAAAACGATTTGGTCCATTTGGGATTGGTAAAATCGTCCGAAAAACTTTACTCCGATTTCTTCAAGTTTTATATTGCAGCGACAGAGCATTTAAAGGCCATGAATCTTTATACAATGGAAGATCAGAAATATTGGGGATGGAAATTATCAGAGAAAGGTAATAAACTTTCAGGAGCCGCACGCTATACTCATATTATGGTAGATGAATTTCAAGATATCAATCCCATTGATTTACTATTCATAAAATCAATTCGTAATCAACATGATGCAGCATTAACTGTTGTTGGAGATGATGATCAGGCAATTTTTGAGTGGCGGGGTGCAACTCCAGAATACATTTTGAATCCGGAAACATATTTCACATCAATTCGTACCCCCATATCCTTTGAAACTTGTATATTGAACCGTAATTACCGTTCCCCGAAAAATATTGTAGAAAAAGCCCAAAAACTTATCAGGAACAATGTAAAACGCGTAGATAAAAACACATTGCCAATGCATCAGACAGATGCGAAAATTCAGCACTTATTGGTAAATAATTATGATGATGTTGTACAGGATATATTAAAAGTTTGGAACGATCCGCAAATAAAAAATATTGCCGTAATAACCAGAAAACGCAGTCAACTTATCCCATATCAAATCATTTTTGCCGGAAAAGAAATTCCTTTTTTTGCAGCAGAAGACTTGAATGTTTTTTTAACAGATGCTTTTAATTCTCTGAAATCAATCATCGAAATTAAACAAGTGTGTCGTGAGAGTCGTCCGCCGACCTTTTTGTATTATAATAATGCAGTGGTTGACCTCTGTGATAAAATTCGGAAATATCCATTCAATAAAGCAGATCGGGATATGGTCCGCAATCATATGAATCAAGTTCCGCTATCAACGATGCAAGATGCCATCTGCCATTTAAGTAAGTTGCCTGCATTAAATAAAATTTTTAGAGATGATGTTTGTGAAATTTTGGAAGGATTTTGCCAAACTTCAACTGTAGAAGAAACCTTAACCTATGTTGGAGAATATTTTGCAGGATTACAAAAGGATTTGCATAAGGCAGATGACGATATTTTCTACACGGACCCACCCTTTGGGGAACTGGCTGTTTTTTCCAGCCGCTACGGAGAAGAGTTTGACCGTTTTTACTTTGATGTTCAAAAAGCAATAGTTACTTTATCTTCTTATCTGCAGCAAGAAGAAGGAGAAATATCAGAAGATCAAGAAAAAAACATGGCAGCAAAATTACATTTAATGACGGCTTTGCGAACAAAAGGCAAAGAATATGATGCTGTTTTTATATTGAATGCCGAAGCTGATACTTGGCCTATTCGCTTTGCTAAAACAGGCGACGAATTAGAAGCAGAACGGCGTCTGTTTTACGTTGCAGTTACCCGCACACGCAAACAACTGCATTTTATGCAATCAAGCAACATGCCGCCCTCTCCTTATTTGGACGAATTAAATTTACTTGAATAATTTTTTACTTCCGTTTGAGGAAGCGGGGGTCTTCTGTGGCGGGGGTGTCGGGCCAGAAGTGTTTGGGGTAGCGGCTCTTCATCTCTTTTTGCACAAGAGGCCAGTTACCGCTCCAGAAACCGGGCAGATCCGTGGTGATCTGTACCGGTCGCCCCGCGGGAGACAACAGTTCCACTCGGAGCGGAAAGTTCTTTCTCCCCACTGACGGATGTTTCTTTACTCCGTAAAATTCCTGTATCTTCGCCGATAAGGTCGGCTGTTCCTGTTCGTAATCAATCTTGTGACTGCTCCCCGCAGGAGATACGAAACTCTCCGGATAATCCCGTTCCAGTTCGCTGAAAACTTCCCACGTCGCCATCGTCCGCAAAAGAGAATACCAATCCAGATTTTTTAACTCACGAAACGTTTTTACACCGGAAATCAACTCCGGCAACTCTTCCAATAATCTGGTGCTGAAATTTTCCATATCCCAAGCAGGATACTTCTCCGGTTCCTGCTGCGAGGCGAAACAAAGCCGTTTCAAAAGATAAACAGCAGACTTTGCTTCAACGGGCGGCAAGGGTATCTTGCGGTCAACTGCGGCTTGCACCAATGCCTTTTCCAGACTGCCCGGCGGCGGTTCTGCCGGTGCAGAAGATAAAACAATATTCCCGAAACACAACTCTTTGCGCGCCAATGCACGCTCTTTTTCCATATCAAATTCGACCCGGTATCTTTCAGCAAACCTTTCCGGAAAATATTCTTCCAGTTCCTCTCTGCTCACCGGGGCGGCAAGGCGGATGGCGGCATCACTTCGGGTACTGCCCTCCAAACGGGCAACAGCAAGAAATTCATGTTTAACCATCTCATCATCCAACGGCAGCTGCGCCCCCCTGCCCCCGGCAAGAAGATAACTTCTGCCGAATTTCTCACGGCTTTTGCCGATCCAATCGGGATAAGCAAAACCGACAAGCACTCCGGCAAGTTCCGTGGAACATTCCTGATATTTCTCATGGAGCAGATGCAGAAATTGATCCCGGTTCTGTATTTGCCGGAAAAATCTGCCCGGAGTCCGCCGCATGGCAGAAATCCTTTCACTCAAGTCAGCGTGATTGAAACGGTCCCTTTCTTCCAAAACAGCGGCAATCTCGGCGGCGAGCGGAGCAAGTTTCAACTCTTTCGCCCTCAAAAGCATCATCCCCAGACGGGGATGCACCGGAAGTTTGACCAACTGCCGCCCCAGAGCTGTAAGTGCCTTATCATTATCCAACGCCCCCAGTTCGGCAAGCAGCATTTCCGCCTTTTTTATGGCGGCATCCGGCGGAGCATCAAGCCATTGCAAAGCCTCCGGAGCAGCCCCCCATGCGGCAAGTTCCAAACGCAGAGAAGTTAATTCAGCATCAAGGATTTCCGGAATGCTTTGCGCTTTCATGCTCCGTTCATCAAAGGCAGTCCAGAGCCGCAGAGCCACTCCGGGTGCAGTACGCCCGGCACGGCCGCTGCGCTGAATGGCAGAGGCTTGAGAAATGCGTACCGTTTCCAGAAACGGCAGTTCCGAGGCGGCATCGTAACGCAAATGCTTTTCCAGTCCGCAATCCACCACACAGGTCACGCCGTCGATGGTGATACTGCTTTCGGCAACATTGGTGGCAAGCACGATCTTACGGCGGTTTTCCGGCGTCGGCGCAAGTGCTTTATCCTGTTCTTTACTCTCAAGTGAACCGTGAAGTTTGAGGATATATGCGGCATCGGGCAGAATATTTTGCAATGCTTCTGCCGCCGCTTCGATCTCCCGCATACCGGGCAGAAAAACCAGCATATCCCCCGCATATTCACGGTACAACCGGCAAACACCTTTTACCGCCGCCGGAACCGGGTCGAATATGTCCGCTGAAGTTTCACTGTATAAAATTTCCACCGGGAATTGTCTGCCCGATGCTTCGATCAACGGAGCGTTATCCAGAAATCGCTGTATCTTTTCTGCCGCAAGCGTTGCGGACATAACAAGGATATTCAACTCCGGATTAAGATTTTTCCGCACATCCCACACAAAAGTCAAACTCAAATCTCCATCGCAATTCCGCTCGTGAAATTCGTCAAAGATGATCGTGCTGACCTCTTCCAGCAACGGGTCCTCCTGAATTTTACGGAGCATGACCCCCTCAGTTACAACAAAGAGCCGGGTTTCAGCAGAAATACAACTCTCCCCCCGGACAATGTAACCGCAGCTTTCCCCGCATTTTTCACCCAGCAAGGCGGCAATACGCTGTGCCGCCGCCCGCGCCGCCACCCGGCGGGGTTCCAAAAGGTAAATGCGCTTCCCCGCTGTAAAAGGGGCGCAAAGCAGCGCTGGCGGAACCAGTGTTGTTTTCCCGGCACCGGGAGCCGCAGACAGGACAAGGCAACCGGCCTCATCCAGAGTTTTCACGATTTCCGGTACTTTTGAAGCAACCGGCAAATTGGATCGTTCTATAAAATTCATAGTTTCCGTAAAAAATATTGTTGAACATCACCACAATATACATCATTTTACGAAAAAAGACAATCCATTACCGCTTTTTAACGGATTTTTTCACAGATATCCCGTGAAATTTTCCTGACGGGATACCTCTGACAAAAATATGACGCAGATTTCTGCGACAAAGTCAAATTGCCTTTGTGAAATATTCTTGACAAACGGAGTTCTTCTGCTATATTAATTTTCATACAAAATCGTTGCGGGGTTCAAGCCGCGTTCTGTACATCCGGAATGAATTTGTAAAGAGTCGAAAATCAGAGGTATACAATGACATTCTATCATGAAGAAGCTAAAAATATTCCTGTTGCGGCGGAAACGGAAGTCCTTGTCGCTGGCGGCGGTCCCGCCGGAGTCGGTGCTGCGATCGCAGCCGCACGAAGCGGCGCAAAAGTCATGCTCATCGAAAAAAGCGGCTATCCGGGCGGCGTTGCAACTGCCGGTATGATGGCAGTCTGGTCCGGCGCAGAAGAATGTCCTCTCATGAATGAGATCATGGATCGCACCACCCGCCATGCGTCGTTGCCTCCGGAGTGCAATCCCGGACTCTCTGCCCACTGGCTCCGCTGGACCGTTCCGCATGAATGTCAAAAACAAGTTCTGCTGGAAATGCTCCAGGAAGCCGGTGTCACAATGCAGTTCCATACCCTCGCTGTTGCCGTAATCAAAGAGGGAAACAAAGTAAAAGGCGTCATTACCGAAAGCAAATCCGGCCGGGAAGCCATCATGGCTCAAGTGGTCATCGATGCAACCGGCGATGGCGATATTGCCGCATTCGCCGGGGCTGAATATCTGCTGGGACGGGAAGAAGACGGCGTTTGCCAGCCCGCTACTTTGATGTTCCGGGTCGGCGGGGTCGATTACTCCCGTGCCGTATTCCCCCGGGCGTTTGGCTCTTTTATCGAACTGCCAAAGGGCGAAATCCAAGCTCTGGGCAGAAAACATCTGCCCTTCCCCGCGGGACACGTTCTGCTCTATCGCAACCGTCTCCCCGGAGAAGTGACCGTCAATATGACCAATACGATCGGCATCAACGGCACCGATGTACGGGATCTGACCCGGGCGGAAATAAACTGTCGGCAGCAGATGGATAAAATCGTACAATTTCTCCGGGAATTTGTCCCCGGATATGAAAAGTGCTATCTGAGTGCCTCCGCAGAAACCGTTGGCATACGTGAAACCAGACACTTCAAGGGCGTATTGACCCTTACTGCGGATGACATTCTGAAATCAACCGTGTTTGAGGACTGGATCGCCACCAGAAACTGGTTTAATTTTGACATTCACAACACCAAAGGTCCCGGGCTGGATCACAACGGCGAAGAAAACAGTATTCCGCCAACCGGAGCATATTCCATACCTTACCGGGCTTGTATTCCGGAAAAACTGGATGGTCTTTTGCTTTCCGGACGCAACATTTCAGGAACACATAAAGCCCACGCCAGTTACCGCGTCATGGGAAGCTGCCTGAATATCGGAGTCGGAGTCGGGACCGCCGCCGCAGTTGCCGTTCAAAACAACTGCGAATTGCGCGATGTCGATATCCGTAAAGTCCAGAAAATCCTTCTGGACGGCGGAACGGTCGTTTGACGATTGGCGGCAAACCGTTTTTAAAGAAAAAGGAGTATTATGCCGGAAGAAAAAAGTGATGCCGAAATTCGGCTGCTCATGCAGCAGATCGCAGAAGTGGAAAAAAATGCCCCCGCCGTTTATCCGGCTTACAAACGGGGCGTCATCATTGGTCTGACCGTCCTGTTCCTCTGCCTTGCTGTCGGTTTTCTGCTCACCCTCGGCGGTCTCGGTCACTGGCTGAATATCATCCTGAAAACAGCCGTTATTCTGGGGATCGTTGCCTTTTTCTGGGGAGCGTTCCGACCGCAAAAATGAACGTTTTATCCTTTGACAGCGGCACTTTGATCCTGAACGGGTGCAGTTATACAGAACTGCCCGGAAATGCCGCACGCCTTTTGAAATACGATCCCCGCATCAATGCACTGCGGGGGCGTGCCTGTGATTATGCTTCCATCGTCATAAATCTGCGGTCTGCGAATTTCTCCTTCACCGACAAAGCAAGGGAGTTCGCCGCTCTGGACGCTCTCACCCTGAAACAGAAGTTGATCCCACGCCCCCACCAGCAGCAGGCTTTTGAGGCGTGGAGGAACAACGATTTCAGAGGAGTTGCCGCCCTGCCCACCGGCAGCGGCAAAACCATTCTGGCGGTCATGGCAACGGCTTATCTGAAGCGGCCGACCCTTTTTCTGGTACCGACCATCGATCTGCTCGGACAATGGTGCGGCGTACTGGAGCATTTCTTCGGCTGTGAAGTCGGTATGCTCGGAGGCGGCGAACGGAAAATCCTGCCGCTCACCGTCAGCACGTACGACTCCGCAGTGCTGAACATGGAGTTCATCGGCAACCGTTTCGGCTTTCTTGTCGCCGATGAGTGTCACCACCTGCCCGGCCCTGAACTGCGGCTGGCGGCGGCAATGGCGATCGCCCCCTACCGTCTGGGACTTTCTGCGACCCCGGAACTGCCCGATGACCGCGCCAAAGTGCTTGAAGATCTGATGGGCCCTGTGGTCTGCAATATCCATATCGACGAATTGGAGGGAAAAGTTCTGTCCAACTACGTCATCCATACCGTTCCGGTGGAACTGGATGAAGATGATGCGCTCGCCTATCTGGAAAACCGCAAGATCTATACGGATTTTCTGAAAGCGCACCAACTCAATTTCCGCTTTCAGTCGGAATGGGGACGCTTTCTCGGCCTCTGCGCCAGAGTTCCGCAGGGACGGGAGGTTTTCCGTGCTTTTCTCACCCAGAAGCGCATTGCCCAGGGAGGGGAGGCAAAAATCCGCAAAGTCTGGGAGATCCTCTCTCAACATCCGGAAGAACAGACGATCATCTTCACTGCCGACAACCACACTGCTTATGAGATCGGCCGCCGCTTTGCCCTGCCCGTCATCACCCACCGCACCAAACCGGGGGAACGCAAAGAGTTTCTCAAACTTTTCCGTGAGAAAGTCTACCGTGTCCTTGTGACCAGCAAAGTCCTCAATGAAGGGGTGGATGTCCCCGCCGCGGCACAGGGCATTATCCTTTCCGGTTCCGGCAGTGTGCGCGAACACGTTCAGCGGCTGGGGCGTATTCTCCGTCCTGCCCCCGGCAAAGAACAGGCCGAACTCTACGAATTGGTCAGTGCCGGAACCGGCGAGGAGAGTATCAGTATGCGGCGCAGAGACCACCGCGCTTATCAAAATCATGACAGCGGAGACGAACCATGTTGACACGCGATCTGCTCCGTATCCAGAAAAAAGGCGGGTTCAAACCCGCTTTTGCCGATGTGAATTCTCCGGCATTGCAGGAACTTGCCGCCGCACTGATCACCCTCTTCACAGATGGCGCAAAACAGTATATGAGCCGGGAGGAACTGGACGAACTGGCTCTTATCATCATCCGTCAGGAACGGGATACCCTGCTGGGAGACGGGTTGAAAAAACTGCTTCTTGACCGCTGTGACTTCGGCGTACCGCAAGAGGTGGATCATCCGTCAAAACGGCGGGAACTTTTCAAGTGTTCAGCACAGGCTCTGGCGGAGTGCAAAGGCGATATCGGCAGATACCGGGAGGCTCTTTCCGCTTTCGGGGAATTCATCGCCGGAGACATCTACGGCGATCTGCCCGAACTGGAACGGCTGCACGCCTTTCGGGAAATATCACCCATGGCGTTGCTGAACCGTTACAATCTTGCTCTGGTTCAGGGGATGCTGCTCTATGCCGATGAAGTAAAACTGCGGGTAAAGGACCCCAATCCGGCTGAACTGCGCCGGGTTTTCAAGTATCTGAAATTCTTCCGTCTGCTGGCGGAACTGCGTCAGATGCCGCATGGAGAAACGGCACTGCACATCAGCGGCCCCTTTTCCCTCTTTGCCAACACACGCAAATACGCTCTTCAACTGGCAAACTTCTTCCCGGCGGTGGTAAACCTTGCCGAATGGAAACTTCAGGCGAAAATCCGTCTCGGCAACCGCACACACAAACTGGAACTGGATCATACATCGCCTCTGGTATCGCACTACCGGAACTTTTCCAGTTATGTTCCTGAAGAGATACGCATGTTCCACAAACTTTTCGCCCAGCGGTCTTGTGACTGGAAAATCATCGGTGACACACCGTTTCTTTCCGGTATAAAACCGGAACTGATTTTTCCGGATTTGAGTTTCCGCCGTGAAAGTGACGGGGAGATCCTGCATCTGGAACTCTTCCACCGCTGGCACAAAGGACAGTTGGAACGCCGTCTGGAATACTTGCAGGAACATCCGGACATTCCGCTTTTGCTCGGCATTGACCGTGCATTGGCTGATGACAGCGAATTTGCCGCATTGCAGGAGCGTTATCCCGCAGTTCACTGCTGCCGCTTCCGGGATTTTCCCGGCGTTGAACGCATATCAAAGGCACTTTCTGCCATGCGGCCGCTGAAAAAAACAGAAAATGGAGTTTGAAGAATGAAAAACGGATTTGAAGATATTTCGCGGCGGGTCATCCGCAGTGCCGTCGATTGGAGCAATGCGGGAAACCGGCTGATCGATTATCTGGCGGGGCGTTTCACCTACCGTTCCGCCGGAGAGTGGCGTGATCGTATCGCCGACGGAGAAATTCTGCTGAACGGCGAAAAAGTTTCTCCGGAAACTCTGCTGAAACAGCATGATATGATCGAATATTTCCCCGGAGACATCCCGGAACCTCCGGCAGATTTGAGTTATAAAACCGTTTACGAAGACGATACTTTACTCGTCATTGACAAACCGGGCAATCTCTGTGTCCACCCGGCAGGACCTTTTTTCAAACACACCCTGTGGTATCTTTTGTGTCAAAAATACGGAAAAATACACATCGTAAACCGTTTGGACAGAGAAACTTCAGGATTGCTTATCGCCGCAAAAACACCAGAAGCCGCCGCAAAACTGGGCGGCAGAAACTGGGAGATGCGCAAAGAGTATCTGGCTCTGGTTTTCGGAGAATTCGGCGAAGAGGAGATCGATGCCAGAGGTTTTCTGATCCCGGATACTTCAAGTATCGTCCGCAAAAAACGGCGTTTCGTTTTTGAACTGCCGCCGGAGATCAAGGGGATCGAAAGTGCCCGCACCATACTCCGGAAAGAGTACACCGTTTCCGGCGGCAGAAGCGTAGTGCGTGCCATTCCGCAGACAGGACGCCTGCACCAGATACGCGCAACGCTGTACTCGCTCGGCTTCCCCATGGTCGGCGATAAGTTGTACGGTCCGGATGAGCGTATCTATCTAAAAATACGCAATCAGGAAATCACCGATGAAGACCGGCAGCTCCTTCAGATGGAACGGCAGGCTCTGCACAGTGCCGCTCTTGAATTCAAACACCCCGTAAGCGGTGAGATCATAAAGACCGCTTCGCCGCTGCCGGAAGATTTCCCGGAAATATCTGCTATTTCACAAAATTCAGACTTGCGATAACGATCATACGGCTGTATATTATAGAAACAACTCAAACAACAGGATTTGAATTATGAGCAAATATGATTACGTTCATCCGAGCGACCAGATCGTGGAGTTCATGCAGCGCATTTACGATTACGGCATGACCACGACTTCCGGCGGCAACCTCTCCATCATCGACTCCGACAAAAACATGTGGATCAGCCCCAGCGGAGTCGATAAAGGCACTCTCCGCCGCGACAACATCATGTGCGTCAAAGCCGACGGCGAAATCGTCGGCCGTCACCGTCCCTCCGTGGAATATCCTTTCCACCGTGATGTTTACAAACTCCGCAGCGATGTCGGTGCGATCCTTCACGCTCACCCCCCCGCCCTCGTCTCTTTCAGCGTGGCGGGCAAGATCCCGAACACCATGGTCCATCCCGACGCCTATGATGTCTGCGGCAAAGTCGGTTTCGCCGTTTACGACGTTCCCGGCAGCGATGAACTCGGCAAGAAAGTCAGTGCCCCGTTCCGCGACGGCAGCAATACGGTCATCATGGAAAATCACGGAACTTGTGTCTGTGCGGACTCCATGATGGAGGCTTTCCAGCGGTTTGAAACACTGGATTTCACCGCCCGTCTGCTCAATAACGCCATCCGCCTCGGCACTCCGAACTATCTGACCGAAGAACAGATCAAGGACGCTCTCAAAGATCGTAACGACAAATTCGTTCCCGCGACCATCCCCGGCCGTACCAGCGAAGAAAAAGAGATGCGCTTGCAGATGAGCCAACTGATCCGCCGCTCCTACAAACAGCAGCTTTTCACCAGTACCACAGGCACTTATGCCATGCGTCTGAGCGACGGGAAGTTCCTCGTTTCCCCCAGCCGTATGGACCGTGCCACGATCACTCCCGAAGATATGGTTCTGGTCGATGGTTACAAATATGAAGCGGGCAAAGTTCCCAGCCGTGCGACCTGGTTCATCAAGGCGATCCTCGATGCCCAGAAAGAGATCAACGCAGTGGTCATCGCCCTGCCCCCGCACCTGATGGCTTACGGCGTTGCCAATGTGGAATTCAATCCGCGTGTCATCCCTGAAAGTTACATCGTTCTGCGCGAAGTTCCGACCTTTGAATTCGGAACTCAGTTCAACGACCTCAAAGCCGTTACCGATGTGCTTTCCCCCCGCTATCCGGTCATCCGTATCAAGAATGACTGTGTTATCACCACCGGCAAGGCTCCGCTCGAAGCCTTTGACCGTCTGGAAGTGGCGGAATACAGCGCAAAAGCCACCATCGATGCTGCCGGTCTCGGCGGTATGACCCCGATCAATGACGAACAGGTTGCTGATCTGGTCAAGGCTTTCAAACTGATCCCGTAATCCGTTTTTACAAAACGAAAGGGGCTGTTGCAAAACCTCAAAAAAGGAGAGCAACAGCCTTTTTCTATTGTTTGAGCGGAAAGTTGGTGGTATAATAAGTCATGACAGGAGAAAATCATGGCTTATTTTACAAGTTCTCAGGGTTATTTGTTCCTTTG
>JAFTUS010000005.1 GCA_017466125.1 Lentisphaeria bacterium
AACAAACAACGGCAGAATTGATGCCGTTGCGACGAATGAGGATTTTGTATTTGTTTTTGAATTCAAATTGAATAAAAGCGATGAAATTGCCTTGCAGCAAATCAAAGAACGGGATTATTTCCGCCGTTATATGAATTCCGGCAAAAAGATTTTTCTGATTGGCGTAAACTTCGATCAGGATGCAGGGCAAATCGACAGTTGGACTTATGAAACAGTCTGACGGATTGAATTTGAACTCTTTTCTTTTTCAGACCGCTGTTATTTTCATGCAGCCGACAAAAGACGGCAGCAGTAAAGTACTGTCTGCCGTCTCCGGTGATGTTTTTCAATAACAGTTCGGTTCAGCGTTTCAGCAGCAGAACGTGTCCGCTGTATTCTGCGGGGGCGGTCAAAATGAACTTGCCGTCCCTGACTTCTGCCGAACCGGTATTCTCCGATTGATAACACTCCACGCTTTTCCAATCTCCGGTTGGAAGTTCCACTACGGTCTCCTGCGCTGGAGCGGCAAAGGCATGTGCGAAAATGATGAGTTGTTTTCCGTCACGGCTTTCGCGGGTAACGACCTGTACGCCCTCCGGTGCAGTACGGCTGACGATCGGCGGCGTACAGAAGCGGGAAATCCCGTCTTTCAGCACCGGAACCAGTTTCAAATAGAAATCGCACCCCTTGCGTACCAGAGACATCTGTGCATCATTCAGCGCAGTAATGTCACCGGAGAGGCACAGCCGCCCCAGCATACCGCCGGTCAGCAGATAAGCGATGCGCTTCAAGTCGCTTTCGGCACGCAGTACCGCCCAGATCTGATTGTGACGTACCGGAATAAGCCGATGCAGAGCCGCCGCGATCAGCGGAATGGAAATCGCTTCGTGGGCATCCGAAAAAGAGGACATGGAAGTAAGTTTCATCATCGCCATTTCCAGCCGGTGACCGCCGCTGGAACAATTTTCGATAACAAGATCAGGATTGACTTCACGCATGCGGCGGAAGAAATTATGGCAGCCTTCCACCTGTCTGCGCAGTCCTTCACCGGGGGAATCCGGATCGTCGCAACCGATACCGATGGTTTCATTGTAGTCGATTTTCACATATCCGAACTGATTGTCCCGCAAGAAGTTGATAACTCTTTTCTCAAGGATCTCGCGGGCTTCGGGGTTGTTGTGATCCCAGAAACGGCGGGTGCCGACCGCAATGGGTTTCCCTTTCCTCTTCAAAAAACAATCTTCATTTTCGTAATAGGCTTTGGAAGTCGTACCGGCGACTTCCGCTTCAAACCAGATACCGGGGATCAAGCCGCGTTCACGGAGATTTTTTACCATTTCACCGATACCGTTCGGGAACGCCTCTTTATTCACCAGCCAGTCCCCCTGCCCGTTGAACCATGCGGCATCTCCCTGTTTGTACCACCCGGCATCCATAACCAGATATTTGACCGGAAGTGTTTTTACTGCATCAGCCAGACGGGTCATGCTTTCCGTAGTCGGACACCCCCAACTGGTACACCATTCATTGAAAATAATGGGCAGATCTTCTTCGCTTGCGGGATAATCCAGTTCGCTTTCGATCCGTTGAACAAGACGGTCGCACAGTTCATCGAAATCCCCCTTGACGCAAGTTACAATGGCGTAAGGAGTTGAAAACTCTTCCCCGACGGCAACTTTTTTGCACCAGTGCGCTCTTTCATAATCGCCGAGGCCGCCGCCCAAAACGATGCCGCCTTCCTCATACCCCTGGTTGTTGCGTAAGGAAAACTCCATCTGCCATGAACCGCTCCAGGCGATCTGCGCGCCCCAGCAGATGCCGCGCGAAGTATCTTCCACAGCACCAAAGGGATGAAAGCCCCGCACCGGCATCGTACCGGTCTGACCGTAACGTTCGGAGTGAACCACATGACTGACACGTTCCAGCATGAATTCGGAAACGGTGCCGGTTTCGTGGAGAGCCTCACTGCTCCAATGGGAACGGAAACGGTGCAGACGCATATTGTTGAACTCTTTATGAGGCAATTCCCGCCCGATCCCGCCAAGCGTGAAGGATTCCAGCAATTCCAATGTCACATCTTCAGCGGAGTTGTTGACCAGTTTGGTAAAAATACGCAAGGCGGGAACGCCGCAAGTCCATTCCACCGTATGCACAAGCCGCACTCCCTCCGGATCGGTCAGAGTCGTTACGATAGAATTCGTACCGACTTCCTGTTTTTCCAATTGAAACCGATAGTTGCTCTCCGCATAACGGGTACTCATGCCGCCGGCGAATGCAGAACCGCACTCGCCTTCAAAACGCAGAAATGCCAACGGAGCAAGCACCTGGCCGCTCTCTCCCTCTGCGGGCAGTTCTGCTCCCGCCGGATAGAGATTGAATTCAATCAGTTTGTTTTCGTCCATACGGTAACGGAGGATCATATCCCCGACCTGTTTTTCCAGCAAAATCTTTACGTTCATGGCACACCTTGAAATTACGCTTTACCGGCAGATTTGAACATGCGGATTTTTTCCCGCATCGCCTCCCGCATGGCTCTGTCCGGCTCCTGACAGGAGAGCGCGAACCAACAGGTCATCTGTTCACGGCTGTTGAGAAAATTTTTCATTGCCGTATTCCAGGCGGAAGTCAATTCTGAATAAATGTTGATTTTGGCAATGCCGTTTTCGATGGCATCCGCCAACTGGTCGTAAGGCGTACCGCTGCCGCCGTGGAGAACAAACGGAATATCGGAGGCATTGCGCAGTTCTTTGAGCAGCGGGATATTGAGTTTCGGGGCGGAAACGTAGACCCCATGGGTCGTGCCGATGGAAACGGCGAGCGCATCGACTCCGGTTTCTTCCACAAAGCGCACCACCGATGCCGGGTCGGTAAAGACCGTGTCGGTATCGTGACTGGTTCCGTCTTCGGAACAGCCGTCGGGCGCACCGGTGATCCCGGCGGCAACGTGACCGAGTTCCGCTTCAACACCGACACCTTTTGCGTGCGCCATTTTTACGACTTGAGCGGAAAGTGCGGCATTTTCTTCAAAAGGTTTGGCGGAAGCATCGAGCATCACGCTTTGGAAACCGGCATCAATGCAAGATTTGCAGAGTTCGGGCGTTGCGGAGTGATCCAGATGGATGCAGACCGGAACTTTGACATTTCTGGCGGCATAAAGAGCCGCATTGATCCAGTAACCGAGCGAATCCCCCTCGATATCTTTCGGGATGGCGGCAAGCATTACCGGAGAATTTTCTTCCTGGGCGACTTCCACGGCGGCACGCATCATCGTACCGTTGGAAACATCAAACATGGGAACCGCATAATGCCGTTTGGTGGCATCGGCAAGCATTTCCTGAAAACTTACGACAGACATGGACTTAAACTCCTGATATTGCGGGAGAAAATCTCCCATTTTTTGAATTTTTCTTCATAAATACGGACAAATTCCTCACGGGGTTCGACCACGGCGAGGATCTCCGGCGGCGGAATAACGGGCGTATCGCCCAATGCACGCTGTGCCAGCATCGCCGCACCACGGCACCCCGCCTCTTTTTCATCGCATACGGCGATGGACATATTCAAGATATCGGCATGAAGCTGAACAACTTCACGACTTCTGAAGCCTCCCCCGGTCGCAATCAGCCGTTCAAAGGCAAAACCGGTCTTTTTGAGAAATTCAAAATTGAGCCGCATTTCATACGCAACACCTTCGAGCAGACCTTTGAGCAGTTCGCCCCGGGAGGTACTGAAACGCCAGCCGTAGACCGTCGCCGGAGTGCGGGCATCAAAATAAGGCGTACCCGACGGCGTGAAATAGGGGATAACCAGCAGATCGCTCGGTTTTTCCGGCATATCACCGATCAGAGCGGCGAAATCCCGTTTTTCATCCCGGACGATCTCCGTGGTGAAATATTCCAGCAGATTGCTCCCGGTCAGCGAATAGGCAACCGAAGCGTAACACCCCGGCAGGGCAAAGTCATAGGTGCAGAGGTTGGCTTCGCAAAGTTCGGCAGAAAGAACTTTTTCTTTCATCAGCGGCACGGCACACTCGACACTGCCGGCGGCATACATCGCCGTACCGGGCTGCGTGGCACCGCACCCCAAAGCACCGATGATCTGGTCATGACCGCCGGTGACAAATTGTACATCCGGAGTCAAGCCGAGTTCAGCGGCGATATTTTCAGAAATATATCCAATCGCCGTGCCGGAGGGATAAGGAACTGCCAACTGCTCTTTTTTCATCCCCAGTTCCGCCAGAAGTTCTTCGCTCCAGGCGTGCGTATTGATGTCAAAAAGCATAGTGCGGCCCGCCAGCGAATAACCGATCGCCCCCTGCCCCGTGAGGCGGAAAGCAAGCAGATCTTCAAAGCAGAAACAGTAGCGCATTCTGCTCCATATTTCCGGCATGAACTCTTTTACCCACAGCAGTTTGGCAATGGAAAACATCGCTGACGGCGTATGCCCGGTGATCCGGTAGATACGTTCTTTGCCGAAACGCTCCGTAAAGTTTCCGATCACCTCTGCGGCACGGCAGTCACCGGAAATCATCGCAGGGTTGAGAGCCTTTCCCGCCGCATCCAACAGCGTGAAAGCCTCCCCCTGTGACGAACAGGCGATCGCCCGCACGGGAGAAGTTTCCGCCACGGCTCCGGCACATTCAGCGATCACGCGGAATGCGCCCCGGATGACTTCATCACTGTCAAGTTCCATCCAGCCGGGACGGGGCATGGTATAATCATATTTGCAGCCCGCTGAAGCAAGTTGTCTGCCTTTTTCATCAAAAGCGACAGCCTTGACCTGACTGGAGCCGATATCGATTCCAAGATAACTCATTTTCAGATTTCAGTAATCTCGTATTTGAGATAGCGTTCAAAGGCTTCATCGAGGGCGCGCTTCCAGTTGCCGGGAGCGAGACTGACGTGATGACGAAAACCACCGTAACCGATGGTACGGAGTTTGCTCTGAAGTCCGGGGATATGCGCCATACCGCCGCAACCGAAAAATCCTTCGCCCAGCGGAGCATCAGTGAAAGTGCCTTCGCCGGAGTAGAAACGCATCTTGCCGTCCTGTGTGGTGGTGGAGGCAAAAGTGAATTCCATGGGACGGATGAAACCGACATTACAGCCGAAACTGCATCCCGGTCCGAGAGCCTTGGCGAACATCGGATGATCGACGACTTTGCCTTTGGCGGTCATCAACTTCTGTGCCACCGGGCCGCAGTGGAAGAGGATACAGCCATCGGGATCACCGGGATAGTTGTTGTTCCAGTCCAGACAAGCGGCGGGTTCATCGGCGGCAGCCTGAAGTGCGAGCATGGCGATAGCGTTGCCCACGTCAAGTTCGCAAGCAGCAGGAATGCCGCGGTCGCTGAGTTCGCTTAAAATGACACAGGGAGAGATTTTGAGGGTATCCTGCATATCGCTCCAACAACGGAGCGCTACTGCATCGAGTTGGTTTTCGGCAATAAAACAATCGAGAGCCACAGAAACTTTGGCGATCGTCCGCAGGCTTTCTTCCGGAACATCGCTGAAATCGGTGTAGTTGCGGAACGTTTCCATTTTTGTCAGCAGTTCAGGAGCATTGTCTGCGATACGGGAAACTTTGACCAGCAGATCGGAATTGTCAAAGACTTCAGTGGTAATGCCGTATTTCTGAATGGCGACTTCATCGAAACGGATGGTTTTGAATTTGGTCGGTCTGGCACCGATCGCACCGATGCGGCAGCGTTTCAGTTTCTTAACGATGCGGCAGACTGCACCGAACTGACGCATCTCTTCTTCAAAGAGTGGATCGTTGGGGTGGAGAGTATGAGGTTCCCAGGCGGTAAAGGGGATGTTGTACTGACAGAAAACATCCATGACGGAGAACTTGCCGCAGAAGGCATCCCGCCGGTGGGCGAAATCCATCTTATCCATTTCATCGGGATAAGCAAGCACATAGATCGGCACACCGGCATCGCGCAGTGCTTCGGCTGCGCCGTTTTCGTCGCCGAAGTTGGGCAGACAGAGGATCACACCGTCATATTTGCCCCGGTTCTCTTCGAGAAATTTGGCATAAATTCGTCCTTCATCAGCCGTTTCCACAGCACCGTAACGGGTCGCATCGGCATCGAGTAAGAGCGTATCGAAACCGAAACTTTTCAAACGGGTTTCCACTTCGGTACGGGCGAGCGCGATCAGGGATTCCGGGAAGAAGCCGCGATTGCCGAAAAAGAGAGCAAATGTTGTTTTCATCTTTCATCTCCTTGGGTTGAGTAACTTTGCATCTTTACTGCTGTTAATATAGCAATATCTGCAAAAAATAACATGGATAAAAAAAATTTTTCATGTATTTTCTGGCATTTTTCACAAAAAAGTGCTATATTATTGCATTATGCAGGATTTTTTGATACAAACAGAAAAGATGAACGAGGTCATGGAACTGCTCTTCCGTGTCCTCAACATCCGCATTACCTTCTTTGACCGGAACGGCTGTAAACTCTACGGCGGCGGCATGGAGGAGCCTTGTATATTCTGCCGTACGCACCGCAAAGACCCCGCCTTTGATGCGAAATGCGTCGCCAGTGACCTCAGTCATCTGGAAGAGGCAAAGAAACAGAAAGATGTTCTTGTCTACCATTGCCACGCGGGACTGCTTGACGGCGTCGTTCCCTTTTATGACCGCAAAGGGAATTACCTCGGCTCGGTGGTATTCGGTCAGCGGGCGGACAGAGCCGCCCCCATCAAAGGTGTCAGAAGTTCGGACAGGGCGGAAATGGAAAATATCGGCAGACTGCTGAAATACTTGAGTGAATATATCTGCGAAAACGAATTGATCCGAAAGACCTCCGCCCCGTGGACGCTCCGTTTTGAAGAGTATATTTCCAAACATCTGAACGAAAATCCGACGCTGGCGCAAACAGCCCGGAGCATCGGCTGTTCGGTCTCCTTTCTCTCGCACAACCTGCCCCGTGAATTCGGAATGAGTTTCAAAGAGTACCTGAAAACACTCAAAATGCAGAAAGCCCGGGAATTGCTGCTTGCCGGATACAGGGTTTCAGAATGTGCGGAACAGTTGAATTTCTACGATGCTTTTTACTTCTCCAAAGAGTTCAAGAAATACACAGGCACAGCCCCTTCCCTGTGGAAAAAACAGCAAAATCAGTCACAGTAAACTGTTAAATACAAAAGGCTGCCGCCTTTTCCTTGCGGGAATAAAAGCAGCAGCCTTTTGCGGTCAGGTCAACGGTCAACCGGCAAATTCGCCGTCCATAATGCCAAAGGAAACAAAGTTGTATCCCGGATTGTACGGAGCCGGTTTGCGGTCGATGAAGTTCGGATCTTTGTTGAACGACATGGTGTGAACAGAGTAACTTTCCCCCTCCGCCAAATGGTGCGGACCGAGCATATTACGCAGAGAGGTGGTCAACTCCAGTTCCAGCGTATTTTCGCCCTCCTGAAGCAATCCGGCAAGATCGTAGGCAAAGGGTTCCCAGCAGCAGATACCGGCATCCTTGCCGTTGACACGCACCCGGCAGGAGTTTGCCCCCCAGAGTTTGAAGCGGAGGAAACGGATCCTGCCAACCTCTTCCGCACTCAAAATGACCTGCTGTCTGACCGTCAGAACACCGCTGAAAAACGGCAGACCGCTTTTCAGAAGATCGGTAATATCCAATTCACACTGACTCAACGGTTTGCCGAGCGTAAACGCGCCGTCGTAACGGACACTGTTGCGGATCATGTTTTCCGTAACGCCGTTGTGACGTACCGCAAAATCACCGCACAGATAGATGCTTTCAACTTCCGATTCAAAAGTCAGCTTATTGTATTCGGATTCAAATACTTTGGCAGCCTCAAGCGATCCCCAGAGGGAGTCCGGCTGGGTATAACGGATCTTCATGGTAAGCACGTTGCGTCCGGGTTTGAGATTTCCCGGCAGCGTGATGCGGCGGAATGCCTTGTCAAAGAGGTATCCGCAATCTTTCCCCTCAAACGCAACTCCGTTGAGTGCGAAACGGTAACGGTCCGCCGTTTCCACCGCAACTTGCAGCGGCGTTTTGAAATCGAAATCGTCATCGAGGAAGAATTCAAATTCCTGTTCCAGATCACAGTCCGCCTGACGGCGCAGCAGAATGGCTTGCAGACTGATAACATCATCGCTCTGCCACTCTCCGCCGTCAACACGGTAACGGCAGCGGTCCAGCGTCAGGATATTTTCGGTTTTCCCCGAAACGGCACAGCCGTTCGCCAGTTCCTTTACTGCGGGAAGTGCCATGGGGTCTTCCAGAACAGTATGTTCACCGGTGAGCGGTTCATCGGTAACGAAGAGAGCCAAATCTCCCGCCGCCGGCACAGTACAGGAGAAACTCAACGTCTCTTCCGTTGCCTTGACGTTATCCAGAATGGCGGATTTTCCAGTGACCATATCCAGAAGTTCCACATATTTTGCGGTACGCGGCAGCGTGACCGTCACTTTTGAGGAAACACGGTAAGCGTTGTTGACGATATAATGGAAACGTCCCTTTTTGCCGTCCAGTTCCAAATCGCGCCATGTGCTGGTTATTTCAGTAGTGGCAATGCCGTTTTCGGTGATCTTCACCCGGTTCGGGTAGCGTTCCGCAGCGGCGGCGGCAGCGGCGGCTTCGGAGTCAAAAGCCGTCAGGCTGTCGAACCAGTTGCGGGTGGCACGGTCGGCAACTTCACCGTCAATGGTCAGCAGACCATTTTCCGCCTGATTGCGGACAACGAAAATACAACCGCCGTTGGCGTGGTATTTCTTCAACAGTTCCAGCATATTTGCGGAAAGGTTGCTTACCTGCGGAATGATGACGGTATCGTAAGCACAGTTGCCGATAACGAATTTCTTTCCATCGACCGAACCGATCTCCCGGACGATCTCTTCATCGGCAAAATGATGCGCCAGCTGAAGCGCATGCAATGACTTCACGATCCGCTCGTTGCTCTGGGAATAGTGATCGATGGGTTTGACATCCCAATCTTCATTCACAAAGAGTTTCCAGGCGGAAGAGAGCGGATGCACCACTAAAATATCCGTCTGAGTTTCTCCTTCAGCAAGAAACATTCCGGTACGGGAAACACTGTCGTTGAGGATCGGAAAATCCTTCCACCAGGGCTGATGATACGCCTGTCCTGCGGGATAATCCCGTTTGCGCAATCCGCGCAGAGAGTATCCGGCGAGGTGATGACAGAGATAGTTGATGCCCGTTGCCATCTGCGGCAGATAGATCCAGCGCATTCCGGTAAAATGACACGCCCAGCCGGTAAGTGCAAAATCTTCGGTGAGGATCTGTTTCTGTCCGAACTGATTTGCAGAAGAGACCACCTGAACCGCCGCGACCTGGGATGCGCTCTGGCGGCCGAGGTGATCTACGCCGGGAACATGATAATAGCGGTACTGCGTCATAACAGAACCGTTGGAAACGATCTGGCAGTGGCAGTTTTCCTCCAAAACATGGTGTCCGGTCAACTGCCAGTTGTGACTTTCGCACCAGTCGTAGATCTGTTTCATGAAATTGTCACGGAAAAGCCGTGCGCAGAGACTCCAGAAACGGATGCGCATGGCGTTGCTGCCCTCAAGATCGAGGAAGAGCAGCGGCAATTCCGCCAGCAAATCTTTTCCGTACGCTTTCTGATACTCTTCTTCCAGTACGAAAGACCAGAGAAAACCGTTGCGGGAGAGTTGGGGTTCATCGGTGAAGATGCCCCGCAGATTTTCCTGCAGAACGGGGGGCAGATTGTCATAGTAGAACTGATGCGTCACGCGGATAAACTCCGCAACGACTTTGGCATCAAGATTATCGACATAATAGATATTGAGTTCATAGAAACAGCGCATGACCTTTCCAACCGTCCCGGCAGGAAGTGTGCGCCCCAGGAATTTCGAGCCGTCCGCAGAATAAAATCCGATCGTGCGGGGACGGTCGGCGGCATCGGCGGCGTCGATGATCTCATAGCGCAGATATTTCTGCTGATACACTTCGCCGAGCGCATTGACCAGCCCGCCGCCGAAACCGGAGGGCCAGCCGTTTTCGTCATAGAGCCATGCATCCATGTTGAGTTTTTTGGCTTCATCGAGACATGCGGCAACGCAATCGAGCCACTCCTGCGAGAGATATTCAGTCTGCAATCCGCCGCGTGCGTGCATAAAGAAGCCGCCCAGTCCGGCCTTTGCCATTTCCCGGATCTGCCAGCGCAACTCTTCGGGTTCGAGTTTATCATTCCAACTCCAGAAGGGAGCGGGACGGTACTTGTTCGGAATAATACTACGCGAAAGTTTCATAAAATTACTTTTCCCCAGTTTTTGTTAATGTAAAATGTATTTTACTAAAAATAGCAGAGATTTTTCTATTTGCAAGCAGAAAACGGGTAATTTTTCTCTCAAAGGGAATTTTATTGAGAAGATTTTCCTGTTTTTCTTGCAAAACATCGTTTCCGGACTATATTTTCCCAATCGTCAAGCGATGAACAAAATTCATTTTTTCTGTATTCCGCGCTTGCATTTGTTGAAAAAAGGCTGTATATTATGTAATCTTTAACGGTTCTGTGGTGTTATTCTCATTTGTCCGGGAGTGATTGCTGCGGAACGCGCAATACAGAAAGGAAGAAAAAATGGACAAAGCAGTCAAAACTGAAATCATCAAGAAGTATGCCCGCAAAGAGGGTGATACCGGTTCCCCCGAAGTGCAGATCGCTCTCTTGAGCGCACGCATCTCCGAACTCACCGAACACCTGAAGAGCAACTTCAAGGATCACAGCACCCGCCGCGGTCTGCTCGCCATGGTCAGTCTGCGCAAGAAGCTCCTCGCTTACCTTGCCAAAGAAAACCATGCCCGTTACATCGAGCTTACCAATGAGCTGGGTATCCGCCGCGCCAAATAACAAGCGCACAGGAAACGGGGGCTGTTGCAAAAATGCGACAGCCCTTCTTTTTTAGAAAAAACAACATTCAGATCAATACAAAATGACAAAAAAACGCCGCACCAAACCAATCATATCCGGCGGGGGCTTTCTGGAAGTCCTCAAGGTCGCCCTGCCGCTGATTTTATCCAACTCCTGTCATGCCGTCAATATGTTTGTTGACCGCCTGATGCTCGCACAACACTCGAAAGAAGCGGTAGCGGCGGCGTTCACCGGCGGACTGACCAACTTTACGATCGCCTGTATTTTTGTCGGTACGATCGGCTACACCGGAACATTTGTCGCCCAATACGAAGGAGCGCATCACCGGGAACGCATCGGCAGCACCGTATGGCAGGGGATCTGGCTCTCTCTGATCGGCGGATTGTTTCTGTTTGCCTGCATCTGGCTTGCCCCGCCGTTATTCAGGAGTTTCGGTCATGATCCGGCGGTCACGGAACAGGAGATCGATTATTTTCAAATCCTCTGCAAAGGCGGATTTATCTTTCTGCTGCTCGGCGCAGTTTCCAGTTTCTGGACCGGCCGGGGGAAAACGGGCTTCGTCCTCAGCGTATCGGCACTTATCACTCTTTTCAATCTGCCGTTAAACTATATTTTCATCTTCGGGAAACTCGGTCTGCCGGAAATGGGCACTGCCGGGGCGGCATGGGGTACGATCCTTGCCGACCTGATCGGATTGGTGATCTACTTTGCCGTATTTTTCGCCCCCTCCGCACGGAAACATTTTCAGACGCACCGTATCTCATGGGATTTTCCCCTGCTGAAACGGATGATCCGCTTCGGTCTGCCCAGCGGAATTCATCTGGCATTGGATTTGATCGCTTTCAATACATTCAGTCTGCTCCTCGGCTGTTACGGTGTGGCCGTGCATGAGGCATCGAGCATTACATTCGGCATCAACAACATCGCATTCTGCCCGATCATGGGGATCGGTATGACGGCATCCATTCTTGTCGGACAGGCTGTCGGCGGCGAACAGATCCCGCTGGCGAAAAAAGCGACCCGCAGTTGTATTATTCTGGTCGTACTCTACTCGCTGCTGATGATGCTTCTTTTCTCGGTTTTTCAGGGAGTGGTGCTTGCACCCTTCACCCGCTCCGGAGATGTCAACCAGCTTGAAACACTGAAAATATCCAGTTACATGCTGTACTTCATCAGTGCATATCTGATTTTTGACGGATTTAATGTGGTTTACTCCAATGCCCTCCGCGGCGCGGGCGATACAAAATTCCCCATGTGGGTAATGACCGGAGTCGGGATCGTCTGTTTTGCGCTGCCCTGTCTGCTCCTCTATTTCAGCGGGTTCCCCTGGTGGAGTCTCTGGATCGTTTTCGACTGCGAAATTCTGCTGCTCGGAGTTATTTTCACCCTCCGTTACAGAGGGGAAAAATGGACCCAAATGCGCGTTATCGAAGTCGCCGCACTTCCCGATGAAAACTGAATAATTTGATTTTTTTCGCTGAAATAAAATTCTCCGCATTGCAAAAAGCGTTTTCCGGTGTATATTGCTCTTTGTAAAGTCAAGGAGAAGATCATGGAAAAAAAAGAACCCGCATTTGAAGAGGCTTTGGCAGAACTGGAACAACTCGTTTCCAAAATGGAGACCGGTAAACTGCCGCTTGAAGAGTTGATGAAAAATTTTGAAAAAGGCAGTCAACTTGTAAAACTGTGCCGCAAAAAACTGGAAGCGTTGGAGTGCAAAATCGAACTGCTGACCAAAGATGACGGCAACAGCGGCGAATGGCAGGAGTTTCAGGGCGAAGTGTCCAATCTGCGCAACGCCCCCTCCCCCCTTGACGATGCCCCCTTTTAATTTCCAAGAGGTGATTTTATGAAAAATATGAATTTCGTTTCGCTCGCGCTCTGCGGTGCGCTCTCCGCCGCAGAACCAGTCGTCAAAGCCCCCGTCACCCGGATCGGTGTATTCACAGACGGCGTTTCTGCGGTACTGCGGCAATTCACCCCGCCCCCCGGAGATGTACTCATTGATGAAAACCTCACCCCCATTAACGGATCTCTTTTTGTCACGCCTTCCGATGCCGTTTCTCTAATCAACGTAAAACGCAGCATCAATACGCCGACTGAAAATCCGTTTGACGATATCGGAACCTTTTTCAAAGGGAAAAAAGTCACCATCACATTGACGGCATCCGGAAACGGCACAATGCCGGTTTACACCGGAATTCTGCAGTCAAGCGGCAGTTATATCACATTAAAAACGAATAACGGCAAATTCATCAGTTTTCAGCAGCACCGTATCGCCGACATCACCAGCGATGAGATCCCCGCAAGCGGCGAGACCGAAAAATGGGTTTGGCTTTTCCGTCACCGTTCCCGCATCGGCGGCCCGACTTTCATCAGTTACCTGTCGAACGGATTGAATTGGTTCCCTGCCATGCGCCTCACGCTGCTGCCTCAAAATAAAATGGAGATCCGCCGTTCTGCAACCGTTTCCAACGAACTGGAGGATTTGAAAGATACGGATATCGTTCTTTTTACCGGTTCCCCCAACATTGAAACCCGTCAGCAAATCGCTGTTCCGAAACAAAAAAGCAATCATGTCATGGCTTATGCGGCGGCCCGGCCGGAAGTTGCGGACGGAGCCTTTACTCCCTCTTCCGGCACAACGGAGGATATCCAATCCCGTTCCATCGGGAAGTTTTCTCTCAAAAAAGGCGATACCCTCTTTCTGCCGCTGGATGCCGCAGAAACGGAGTTCAAACGCATTGTCGTCTGGAATATTCCCGACAAACGGGATCACTGGGGACGGGCGAACCGCAATGACAGCGGAGAACTTTTTGATGCCATCACCTTCAAAAATCCTTTCAAAGATGCGATTTGCAGTTCGCTGACCCACGTTGTTGACGGCGAAAAAGAGATCGGTCTGGTGCGTTCCCGCTGGATCAATCCCAAGGAGGAGGCAACACTGGAAATCAGCAAATGCTTTACAGTCACCGGAAAACAGCGGGAGTATGAAGAGAACGGAAAAAGTTCCGGCAACTACTCTTCACTCAAATCCCGCGGCAGTACGGAATATATCGCCGGTCACAACTACCGCAAAGTTACGGTCAACGGAGAAATCACTCTGAAAAATCACCGTAAATCAACGGCGCGGGTGGAAGTAAAGCAGAACTTTTCCGGCGAACTGGTCAAAAGCGACAACTCCCCCGCATTGACCTACACCGACCGCGGAGTTTACTCCGTAAATCCGCAAGGAGAACTGAAATGGACGCTCGATCTCCCCGCAGGAAAAGAGCAGAAACTCACCTATCAGTATACGGTATTGGTAAGGATGTAATTTTTCAATGATAAGACTGCTTCAAAGTTCAGAAGCGGTCTTGTCCGTCAATTCTGCGGGATACCCGATCAATGTGACCTCTGAAAGTCCGGATAACGCTCTTACTTTATA
Organism: Lentisphaeria bacterium; assembly: GCA_017466125.1. Lineage (GTDB taxonomy): Bacteria > Verrucomicrobiota > Lentisphaeria > Victivallales > Victivallaceae > Victivallis. The sequence goes on from JAFTUS010000005.1 coordinate 14,287, forward strand.
GCGATAGTTCGGCACTTCTTTTTTCAAAAACGGATAAATGCCCAGGAATTCATCCGCATTGTGATAAATTGCAAGCAATAAAACCGGACGGTCTTTTTTTATGACTGCAACAGCCCCCCGCAGCATTTTCAGAGCCTCGCCCTCCAAATCGGCTTTTATCAGCCCTATCCTTGCATGTTCATGCTGTTCAAGATAATCGTCTATTCTCACGATATCAGCACACCCGTTTCTATTTTTATCCAGATTGAATACGGTTGTGTTATTTTCAAAATATAAAACCCCTTGTTTATCGGAAACACCAGCCGGGATAAGTACCGTGTTGGCAATTCCTGATTTTTTCATATTGGCAGTATAAATCTGACAAGCCTCGGGCGACGGTTCAAAGGATAAAATTTTACGAGGTTTATACCCGGATAAAATACAGGCAGAATCCCCAACCCATGCTCCCAAATCCAGAAAATCACTGTCGGCAATATATTCATGAACCTGTTGAGGCAACTCTTTCAACCCGTGATGATAGAAGAATACCTCGGAAGTAATCGTCATATCGACCGATAAATGAACAGATGCACAGAAAGATTTTTCTGAATTCAGTTTTTCTTTCAACCCTTTGAATAATGGATATTGAGGAACGATCAAAGTATTATTATTTTCAGCATTAAAATAGTTGCTGAGTTGACAATAGCGTAAATATTCCAGCAATACGTTTAACGACTCCTCCGGCATATCAGCATATACTTTTCTTACATCCTCCTGCTGAATATCAGAAAAATTACCGGCAAGAGAAGTCAAATAAAAATAATCCCATCCGTTACCCAATATACATGTGCCAACCAATTTGAGTTTGGTTTGCAACTTGTCGGGCAAATGCCTCAAGAGCCGATATATGATATTGTCTCGAATCCATTTTTTCAAAGGAAACCTCGCTGTTTCACAAAATTATTCTATAAATATCCGACTAACCGTACACCTCGAATTCCAGATTTCCGGCGAGGTAGCCTTTGTAAACGGAGTCTACGCTGCCGTTTACACCGGAAACCAGATGGATGCCCGCTTCAGAAAGCGCACGCCTGGAGGCGGCGTCGATCGCTTTGCAAATCACCAGATCGATCTCAAGTTTTACCAGCAGCGATGCAAGTTCCACTCCGAAAAGGCGTTTCATGGGAATGATCTCCCGTTCCCGCTGATGAGTCCCCTCTACTTTGAAAACAGTAAATTCAGGCGTACCGCCGAAGGCAATGACCTGTTCTTTCTCTGAAGCAATCGCAATAACCAAAATCTATCTCCGTAAAATCATTAAAAAACACGGTCCGTTGCCGGACCGTGCCAGGTTTGCTGAATAAAATCATTCTTTCGCTGCACATGCACACTCGCTTTCGCTGAGCGGCACAGTCTTGTGCGCGCACTGCTTGGCGTGAAGTGTCATGATTTGCGCATGAACTTTATCCAGCGCAGCATCGAAGGATTTGTAGAGGTCGAAGTCTGTCACTTCCGCCGGGAGCGTGTGATCTTTGCAGTTCACAACGATCGAGGTCGTAAAGCGATTTTTTTCCATCGACATAACCACATTGACACTGGTGACTGTAACAAGCTTCTCATCCACCGAAGCGGTGATCTGCTGCTCGACGTACTCCCGAATGGACGGGGTGATTTCGAACTGACGGCCATTGATGTTGATGTTCATAGTTTGCTCTCCTTCCTTCTTACGTTCCGGAACCTGTTCCCGGAACTGCTAAAAGCCATTTACATGGCAAACTGCGGGCCGAGATACATCTCACGGGCTTTCTCGTCATTGACCAGAAAGTCACTGGTACCTTCGACCAAAATCTTTCCCTGACACATCAAATAGGCACGGTCTACAATGGAGAGCGTATCCCGCACATTGTGGTCAGTAATAAGAATACCCAAATTACGCTGCTTGAGCTGCAGAATGATCTGCTGGACATCGTGAACCGCCAACGGGTCAACACCGCTGAAAGGTTCGTCAAGCATGATAAAAGCCGGATTGGTCACCAGCGCACGGGTGATCTCCAAACGGCGGCGTTCCCCGCCGGAGAGAGTCATGGCTTTCTGCTTTGCCAGCCGGGTCAAATCCAGTTCATCAAGAAGTTTTTTGCACCGTTCCCGACGTTCAGCACCGGAGATCGCCAGCGTTTCAAGAATGGCCATGATATTTTCTTCCACGGTCAACTTGCGGAAAATCGACGGTTCCTGCGCCAGATAACCCATCCCCATACGGGCGCGTTTGTACATGGGCAGATGCGTCACATCCACGCCGCGGAAAATGATTTCGCCGGAATCCGGACGGATCAGCCCCATCACCTGATAAAAACTGGTCGTCTTGCCGGCACCATTCGGCCCCAACAGCCCCACAACTTCACCGGCACGGATGTTGAACGACACCTCGTTCACCACCCGGCGGCCATGATAGGTCTTGACCAGATTACTGGCCTGAACCAAAATTTCTTTTTCGTTTTCTTCGGTCATTCTTCCATTTCCTGAAAATCGGAGGAGAACTCTTCTCTCTCCGCTATTGGTAATCTACATCAAAAATCTTATCCGTCAAGTCAAAATGCGCAGGAATTTCCATTTTTTTTAATTTTTTACATCCAATCTGGAATTTCCGACTACATTCATGGACTCATCTTTGACGTTGACGATGATTTTATCTCCGCTCATACGCGTACCGGATTCATCCTGCATCCAGGGTTGTTTGCCCTCTTCTGCGGTCAATACGGCTTCGCCGGAAGATACGATATAATCCGCCATGTCGCCGACGGCTTTCTGCACTCCCTTGGCAGTTTTGCGTTCCAGTTGAACTTCCCGCTTGCAGACGATGCGCGTGAGTTCCATATTGTCGGTGATCATGATTTTTTCCGGAGCGGCATTTTTGCGCGTGATCCCCATCGTCAGCGGATCGGCATCCGGGTCATCGATGACCGGTTCTTTCACTGCGGGTTTGTTCTGTGCGGCCGTCTCGACCGGAGCGGAGTAGAGATACAACTCCTGACACTTCACGACCCCGTTACTGTCTGTAACGACAACATTTTCGTGGAATTGAGATTCATTTTTCAACAAATCCATTTCGCCCCGTCTGGCAACGATCGTTTGCGCTCCGCCCGTCTTATTGCCGGTCAGACCGCTCAATGCGGATTTCTTTTTGCCTTTTTTCTGCCTGGAAACCATTTTGAAGTTCCCGTCACCGGTAACTTTTATCATTTCGACGCCGTCTTTTTCAAACATGCCGGGTTTCCCTTTGCGCCCTGCCGGAACTTCACGGAAATAGAGCGTCAGCACATCGGTCCACATTTCGCCGTTCTCTTCGGCCAGATAAACGTTTTCTTTGCAGACGATCCGTTCGATCGTTTTATCGCTGCTGTCTTGCTTTTTCTTCAGATAAAGGTAAAGCCAGGTGCAATCGACTTTCACGCGGGCATCGCGCAATTTGACGTTATTCTTGAAACAAATCACGTTGCCGCGGTAATCGATATCGCAACTGTCGGAATCGATAACCGTTTCCACCGGTTGAGAAACTGCCGTTTCCTTTGCTCCGGAACAGAGTTCCCATGCAGCACGACCGCTGTTTTGGACCCAGCGGTACATGGCACTCTTTCCCTTCGCGGCAGAAACGGTGTTTTTTTCCTGTTTATGAACGATCCGGACATTGCCGCGGCATTTGATCTGATCGAGTTCTCTGCTGCCCTGACTGCCGAATTCCGGTAAGCCGGTCAGGGTATCCGATGAAGATTTTTCCTGTTTTTTGACCGCTGGTTTTGCGGCGGTTTCATACAGCAGAACCCGCATACGGTCACAAGTCATCGTCATACGGGGATCATCGACTTTGACATTGCCGAGAAAATCAATGTGATTTTTCTCATTGTAGAAACGGCCCGTATCTGATGTGATCGTCATCAGACCGGGCTTGCCTTCATTTTTCTGCACCATTTTCACCAGACAACCGCCGAAAACAACGGCCTTTTCACCGTCACGGAAGAATACCATGCGTTTCCCGGATACACTCTCTTTCCCCCGGTGAATCACCGGATTTTGCTCATCTCCGGAAAGTTGGACCGTCTGACTTTTGACATCGTACTGCAAATGATCGGCAAAGGCTTTTTCATCGGGCTTTTTCAGATTGGTGATCTTCACATTGCCGTCGCACAAAATACGGCTGATGCCCTCCATCTGATCTTCGAGACTTCCGCCGCTTTTTTTATCTTTTTTGCGGTTCAGAATAACCGTCATACGATCGCACTCGATGCGGGAATCCCCCTCGTAAACCTTGACCGCACCGATCAGCATGACCTGATCGTTTTCGGAATCGACCAGCAGCGATGTACTGGTTGCCCGGAGAAAATTTCTTTTGGCAGGCAAACTTTTCTTTTTCTTCAAAATGTTGCGGGGGTCGCACTCTGCCATACGCAAAATGACCCGCACATCGGAACGGACAAAAATCGTCCGCCGCTTGAAATCACTGTCGAAACCGACCCCATTCAAATCCAGCGCGGTGGAGCGGAAAAAGACCTTCTGATCGCCGGAGGCGGTACGGGCTTTCTGGTTGATGTCCATACGGGCGGTTCTGACCACGCCTTCGCTGTAAAGGCGCGGAGCCCAGAATTTCACGATTTCTTCCAGAGAAGCATGGAGCGGATAGATCGGCAGATCCCATCCGTCTTTCAAATTATCTCCGTCAGCATCTTTGCGGATAATATCCAGCACGGTATCGGTGCCGGTCATAATGTCCCCCTGCTGACTGGCGCGGTCGCAGAATGCGACCAACTGCAAGCGGTCTTTGTTGAAGATCGGCAGTTTTGCCTGTTCCAATTCAAGTCCTTTCAAGGTGTCTTTATCCGAATTGGCGAAACTGCATACGCAGAAAAAAAGCAGCAGCAATGTTGACAAAAATTTCATTTTTCACCCCGATATTATTTGCGGTACCGCTCCATGGCTTCATCCATTTTGCCCTGTGCTTTCAGGAGCATACGGACGAGTTCGACCATCACGCCGTGACCACCGGGTGTTTTGGTGCGGTAATCTGCGACTTCGTCGAGTTCTTCCACGCCATCGGCGACGGCGACGCCGAACCCGGCGCGTTTGATGAGCGGATAATCGATCAGGTCATCACCGACATAGAGACACTCTTCCGCAGAGAGATCATATTTTTTCAAAACGTCTTCAAAAGCTGCCCGTTTATCCTTGACATCTTCATAGAGGAAATTCAAGCCGAGTTCTTTGGCACGGACTTGATTGGCGGCACACTTTCTGCCGGAGATAAGCCCGACCCGCATCCCGGAACGCATTGCCACTTTGAGCCAGTGTCCGTCGCGGAAGTTGAAGAATTTCACCTCCGGTTCCGGAACAAAACCGGTACGGCCATCGGTCAGAACTCCGTCGATATCAGAAACGATCGCTTTGATTTTTTTCAATTTTTCAATGGTCATATCATCCATTTTTCACCCTCGAACTGTAATCAGTAATTCACGGATCTGCTTGAAGTCCAAGGAGTTTGCCCCATCGGAGAGAGCCTCCGCCGGATCGGGGTGGACTTCGGTAAAGAGCGCATCGATCCCCACAGCGCACGCCGCACGGGTCAAAGGCGCGACGAATTCCCGCTGTCCGCCGGAAACGTTCCCCTGCCCTCCGGGGAGCTGCACGGAGTGCGTGGCATCAAAGACCACCGGCACGCCCAACTGCCGCATGATGACAAGTGAACGCATATCCACGACCAGATTGTGGTATCCGAAAGAAGTTCCCCTTTCGCAGAGCATCACATTATTTCCGCCTGCCATACGGACTTTTTCGACAGCCCCTTTCATATCTTCAGGAGCCATGAACTGTCCCTTTTTGATATTGACGGCACGGCCGCTTTTTCCGGCTGCGGTCAGCAGATCGGTCTGACGGCAGAGGAAAGCGGGGATTTGCAGAACATCGGCGACTTCAGCGACGGGTTCGACTTCGGCGGACTCGTGGACGTCGGTCACAACGGGCAGACCGAAACGGCGTTTGACTTCAGCAAGCATTTCAAGACCGGCCTTCATGCCGGGGCCGCGCCGGGAACTGCCGCTGGTGCGGTTGGCTTTATCGAAAGAGGCTTTGAAGATATATTGTATATTCAGTTCTTCGCAGAGATTTTTCAGATATTCAGCCGTTTTCAGACAGATTTCAAGACTTTCCGCCATACAGGGGCCTGCCAGCAAGGTGAATTTGCCGGTTCCGATCTCAAGATTTCCGACCTTTACGGGGTTTGCGCTCGGAGTCATCATGCTTCCCCCCTGAGTTTTTTTTCTGCCATCACCAGATCTTCGGGAGTATCGATGCCGATGCTGGTCAGATTGGAGGTGTGAACGTAAATACGGATGCCGTTTTCCAAAGCCCGGAGTTGTTCAAGTTTTTCGCACTCTTCCAGTTTGCCGGGGGGCAGTTGAACGAAACGCTCCAGCGTTTCCCGCCGGTAAGCGTAGATGCCCCAATGCAGATACGGAGCAACAGCGGTGCCGCCGGAACGGTGGAAGGGGATCATGGAACGGCTGAAATAGAGCGCGTAATGATCTGCGCCGAAAACAACTTTGACATTGTTTTCAGTCATTCTTTCGCGCACATCCGGCACGCCAACGGTAGCCATGGGAATGGACGGGTCTTCTTTCATAATAGCGATAAGTTCATCGATCACGGAGGTCGGGATCAGGGGTTCATCCCCCTGAACGTTGATGATGATGTCCACATTTTCGCCGCAGTTACGGACGGCTTCTGCGATGCGGTCCGTGCCGGACGGATGATTTGGGGAGGTCATTACGGCTTTTCCGCCGAAGGCTTCAACGGCATTGAAAATGCGGTCGTCATCCGTAGCGACCATCACCAGATCGGCACCGGAGGCGGCGGCTTTTTCATAAACATGCTGAACCATAGGTTTTCCGCACAGCATAGCCAGCGGTTTGCCGGGGAAACGGCTGCTGGCGTAGCGTGAGGGGATCACGACGGCGACTTTATTATCACTCATTTTGAAAAATCCTTCGTTTTATCTCAATATTATTTTTTCTGACTTTTCCGGAGTACGCCATTGACATACGCTTTGGTATCAAGGGATATTTCTGCGGTATAGCTTTTCTTTTGGCTGATTACGGAAACGACTTTGTTAAATTCGTTGACGACCTCTTGAAGTTGAGCGATTTCAGTGGAAGTCAGACTGCCGGAGTGTTCCCGCAGATAATCGGCGAGCTGATTTAAGTTCCAACTGACAAGCTGCAACTCTTTTTTGCCGTTTTCGTTGGCGGAAGCCGAGCGGACATAGTTGCGCAGACTGTCAAAACTGTTCAGCAGTTGGAGTCGCCGCACCTGAACGGCAAGAACATTTTCTCTGGTCAGATAAGCCGGGATACTGATTGCCAGAGCAACTTCGGCGATCACGATCAGAAAGAAAATCACCACGGCACTGAATGCCACATAATCCCGCTTGAAATTTGCGGATTGTATCATTTGTTTCTTTTTCACGCTGCAAACACTTTCATCAAAATTTCAGTCACAGAGAGAATATACACCCATTTTCACGATTTTTCAATCTAATCCGGAAGATTGTCTCTTTTTTTGTCGTCATGAGATTTATTTTTTTCGTAATTGTAAATAAACGGTTTTATACTTGCGAACATCTTCCTTGATGAGTGAATTACGTTTTTTCATTTGCGGCACTCCGAGCGTCAGTTGATGTTTCCCGTTTGCCATGCTTTCAAGCATTTGCGTATTGACTTTTCCTGAATAATGAGTGATATCTTTATAATTTTCAAAATTACCGGTTATCGTTCCATCCCATTGAAAATCATGCAGTCTTGCGTTGGGATATCTTGCAATTTCTTCTGCCAGGAAAAGCCGTATTTTCATGTAGTCGTCAAATTGCCCGCATTCCTCAAGCAAACACCAGAAATAGATGCTGTATGGAGGAAGAAAAAGATCAAAATGAATTTCCGGATTGCTTCTGATATGCTTGAACAGTAATTTATCAAATGTTTGATAAATATCAGCCGGAGGCGGCGTCGGATAGACAGAAAGCCGACGGACATCCCGTTCCAAATATTTACGCCCGAAAGAATAGCGGGGCTTGCTGCTGAACATCATATTGCAGTCGCACTGATGCCGTGCGATTTTATCAAAAGGATAAGCAATGTTGGTAATAATTGCTTCCAATACAGCATCAAGGGTATTTTTGGAATAAAAGTATTCCGGTACAAAAAGATCATCTCCGTAGAGATAATTATAACGGGTATGGATTTTCTGATCGCCCTTGGCAAATGCAAAGAAATCAATTCCCATGATGCAGCGTTTCAAATCAGAACCTTTATGTTTCAAAGCTGTTTCAAAATAAACAGCGAGAGTTTCTGCCGTCAACCCCGCACTCGTAGCCTTGACACCGTTGCAGCCCAGAATTTTATTCATTTCGCCGATATGAAAATTCTGCACCATTGAACTGCCGAACAAAACGGTATCATATTCGTAATGTTTCAGGACGCCGGGGATCATGGCTGTTGAATCAGCATACACTTGCCGTAATCCGATTGACCGGTGGTAGTAGATGTAAGGATCTATCAAAAACACAACAACCGTACTTGAAACGATGATCGCCGTCAAACTGTATACAAAAAATTTAACGTAGGCAAAATCCGTCAATGGTTTCAGCCAGAGAGCCTGTACTTTCTTTATATTCTGAATAATTTTTTCTTTTATCGTCATGACCAACTAACCAAATCAGAAGTTAAAGTATATAAATGGTGAAATTTTATTAAAACTGAAGACGCAACTCACAATCAAAATCACAGCAACAACAAGATTCCATACCGCTGGTTTAAACTTATCCCAGAAGGAATTAGCCGGCGGCAAAAAGAAAATGATAAACATGGCAGCAACAAAAAGCAAAATCGTTTCGGAGGAAAAATATTTTGTTGCAGCCTCTGCACTTGGGACAGAAAAACGCCCAAATCCACAAAAGATATTCCGCGCTTGCTGAAGCGATTCCGAGCGGAACAAGATCCACGCCATCCAAACAAAAAGAAATGTAAGTATCTGCCCGGGAAGCCGTGGCATTTTGCACTTCAAGTCTTTACTCCAAAAACGATGAACAGCCATCGCAATTCCATGCAAGCCGCCCCACAGCACCATCATCCAGCATGCACCATGCCACAGCCCGCTGATCAGAAATGTCAGCAGCAGATTCAGATACGTCCGGATGCGTCCGCATCTGCTGCCGCCCAGGGGGAAATACACAAATTGAGAGAGAAAACGCCCAAGGGTAATATGCCACCTGCGCCAAAATTCCTGAATATCCGCCGACCGGTAAGGAGATGAAAAGTTGACCGGCAACACAATATTGAACATCAAACCGATCCCGATAGCCATATCACAATATCCGCTGAAATCAAAATAAATTTGAAGAGTATATGCCAGTGATCCCAATACCGAATCAATAAAAGCCGGAGCTGACAGGTCAAAAACAGCATCAGCTATAAGCGCAAATTCGTCCGAAAGCAATATTTTTTTAGCCAATCCCAAGGAAAAGATAAAAATTCCGCAACTGATATTGTGGTAATTGGGACGGCAATTCTCCGCTTTTGCAAACTGCGGCATCATTTCATTTGCCAGAACAATAGGACCGGCAACGAGTTGAGGGAAGAAAGTAACAAAAAGCGCGTAAGTCAGGGGGGAATATTTTTCTTTCAGCGCACCATTATAGACATCACTCAAATAAGAAATTTGCTGAAACGTAAAAAAACTGATCCCCAGCGGAAGCAGCATATTTTTCAGAACAATATCGGTTTGAAAAAGGACATTGATATTTGTCGCAAAAAAATCATAATATTTACAATATCCCAGCAAGAGAATATTTGCAGCAATTCCACATCCCAAAAGAATTTTGTTTTTATTGCGATATAGAATACACCCCCAGAAATAATTGAACAACAGAGAACCCGCCAACAGGATAAGATAAGCAATATTAAAATATCCGTAAAATACAAGTGATGCCAACAACAAGTATCCCCGTGCCCAAACGGTATTGAAACGATTAAAAACAAAATATCCAATAACCGTCAACGGCAAAAATAAAAGAATAAACACATATGAACAAAAAAGCATTCCATTCTCCGCAACTGTTTTTTCACAGATGTAATATAACACCAATTATCTCAAAATACAATCACAATTATCCTATATTTCCCCAAATGATATCAAGCAGACGCCTCAAAGACCGTTTTTATGAAACGGCAGTATGTTTTTTGCGGTACTTTCCGGGCGGCATTCCGTAATATTCGGAGAATTGGCGGCAAAAGTATTGAACATTGGAAAAACCGGATGCTTCGGCTATTTCAGACAGGGAATAGCCGCTGTAAAGCAGAAGATTGTGCGCCCGCTTCATCCGCTCTCCGGAGAGAAGTTCTGAAAAAGATTTTCCGGACAACTCCGAAACCAGATGACGGGCGCGGGAACCGGAAATAAAAAGTTCATGTCCCAAATCTTCCACCGTTATTTTTTCGTGGGCATGGGTACTGATGAAATGACGGATTTTTGCCAGACGGTCATTCCCCGGAAAACTGATTTTTTCCCACTCCTTGACCAGGCCGGTACCGAATATCTGTAAAACCGATGCAAGACCGGCAAGTTTTTCCTCATCCAATTCCGGCAGTTTGCGATAACTTTCTCTGAACCATTGTGGCATCTTTTCTCCGGGGGTGTTTTTCCCTTTGAAAACACCCGCCAACAGCGAAAGTTGATGCACATCATCATAAATAACAGGAACCACCAGTTCCCGGAGTCCAGCCCAGCACTCTTTCAGAAATGGAACATGGCAGCGGCTTCCGTGATTTTCAGTCTCTTTGAAACACTCTCTGATACAGCGGCTGTTCCAGCCGGCTTCATTTGCTCTGCCCCGGTAACAACACTCACAATGGTGCAAATGTCTTCCGTAAAAGGGAGATTTCGGATCAATAATACCGAATTTTTCGTGTACATCGTGAATTGTGACATTGACCGAGAACGTTTTTTCGATGCTCCGTAAAGCAAACTCCTGTACCGGTAACGGACTATGCTGTTTTTTCAAATCTTGAAATATCATACAAAATACCTGTTTTCAGCCTTTTTGTATAAAAATACAGCCTTTTTTCAAATTGTCAAATTTTTTTGAGCAATTATATTATATTCAATGCAAAAATATTTGCAGAGAAATCAAATAAACACACAATTTTTACAGAAAATGTCGCAAAAGGATACATTTTTTCATAAAACACACATTGCATAGCAGCATTTTCCATGCTATATTAGACTTGTTAAGATAAAATGCACCACTCAAAAACAGAAAGGAAAGAAAAGAAGAAAAGAAAAAAGTTCCCTTTTTCCGGATAGTAACTTCGCATAATATCATTTATGAAAAGTCACGAACACAAAATTGAACTAAAAAAAAATTTTAAGAAAAAAAGGAGATGTATGTATGAGAAAAAATAACCTCAACCGGCATAACATAATTGATATTATGCGACGCTTTACCCTGATCGAACTTTTAGTTGTAATCGCCATCATCGCAATTCTTGCTGCAATGCTCTTGCCCGCGTTGAATAAGGCTCGCGCCAAAGCCCGCTCGACCAGTTGTTTGAATATTGAAAAAAGTCTCGGAACAGCCACGCAGTTGTATGCCGGGGACTCGGAAGATTTCCTTTTTCCCTATTATATCCCGGCGGGAACAGTTCAATGGATGAGCAATGCCCTTTTCTGAACTATATGGGTTTCGGTCAGAAGTTGACCTCTTACGATGATTTGAAAAAAGGTCCATTCCACTGTCCCGCCAACAATCCTTCTTTGCAGAAGAATGAAGAGGGTTACAAGGCTACGACTTATGCCGTCAATGGACTTGCCTTCAACAAAGGCAAAATAAGCAAACTGAAAAAGGCCTCCGAAGCACTTGCTTTCGTTGACAGTGACTGGGCGGAGGGCGGTACCGGATTTTACGTAAAAGGAACCGCAGGAACTGACGCCTGGACCGCCAGCGAAATCAGTATCTCGTGGGATCGTCACGATGGCAAAATCAACCTTGTCTTTCTCGACGGTCACGCCCAAAACATGACCAGCGGCGAAGCAACCAAACTTTTCCATGAAAACTCCTATGTCGGCTGCGGTGCAAAATACACCTATGGTCACTACTCCCCCCTCTGGGCGTACCAGTGCATCCAGACTGAAAACTGATAACAATTTTTAGAACAGGAAATAATATTATGCAAAAAATTTCATTCGCAATTTTTACTTTTCTGGCACTCTTCTGTGCCTCTGCCGCAGAACTGAACTTTGCCGATTTCGGCGGAAAAGGCGACAACAAAACCGATAACCGCACGGCATTTCTCAAGGCGTTTGAGGCGATGAAAGCCGCCCCCGGCTCCACACTGAACATCGCTCCCGGTACCTACCGGGTCTCCACCGGAACGGAGAAATTCGTTCATGAACGCTACCACATAATCGTCCGCAACCTCAAGAAAGGCACGATCAACGGCAAACAGGCAAAAATCGTCTTCACTGATCCGGAACACGGCGGATTTCTGTTTTACCTCTGTCCCGACCTCAAACTGAACGGCCTTACTTTTGACTGGGATCCGCTGGCTTTCACCCAAGGCGAAATCGTCTCTGTCGATCCCAAAAACCCCAAAGTTTTCACTTATAAGCTGGAAGAGGGCTTTCCTGAAGCCAACAATAAAAACTTCAAGAATTACGGTCCTGAAGGCAAATTCATGATCGGTTTCGTCTACGACCCCGCCACCAGAAAACTTTTTACCGCCCGGATGCGCGACAATCATAAATCCGTAAGCAAAGTTGAAAAGATCGGGGAGCGGCTCTACCGCATAACACTGAAAAATTCCCCCGAAGGCATCGCCTCCGGACGGCTTTTTGTGCTGCTCTCACGCAATCCGAGCAACGGCATCGTCTTCCATGCCTGTGAACGTCCGCGCATCAACGATGTTACGATGTACAGTTCTTCCCATATCGGCATGGTTTTCCGCTGGGGAACGGTCGATCCAGAACTGAATAACGTGCAGATCCGCATTCTTCCGAACTCCCGCCGTATGCTCAGTGTCAACGCCGACAGTCTTTTCTTTGACGGCTGCCGGAAACCGATCCTCAAAAAATGTTATCTTGAAGGCGGCATGGATGACGGTATTGTTCTCCCCGTCCACGGTCGGCGCGTTGTCGAAAAGATCGATGATAAAACTTTCGTTGTCCGCTGCACCTGGGGAGTGGCGTTCTTCAACAACCATATCCTTGAGGGGATCGATCTCAAAACCGGCAAACGCACCGGAGCCATGTTTGCGACCTCCGTCAAAGACCGCCGCCTGATAAACAAAGACGGCAAACGCTATGAGGTAGAAACCGTGACGTTCCACAGACCTGCCCCGAATTTGAAAGTCGATGACTTTCTCTTCAACCGCAGTTTGAGTAATCAGGATTTCCTTGTGGAAGATTGCGAAATCAAAAATCTGCGCGGCAAAGCCGTCAAGATCCACGGTCAGGGCGGCACTGTCCGCAACTGCCGCATCGACGGCACTACTTTCGGCGGCATTGAAATCGGCTATCAGGGCGGAAGAGCCGCTCATAACTGGGCTTGGATGTGGGCAGATAACATCGTTATTCAAAACAACATCATCCGCAACGCCGCCAATCTGGGCCTGATCGAACTGACCTCCATCGGCTGGGCGACCGCCATCCGGATCAATCAGGGCCCTGACAATCTGACGGAACGCCCCAACCGCAATATCCGCATCACCGGAAATACCATCGAAAACAGCGGACAGGCAGCATTTCGCGCATGGGCGGCAGAAAATATCACTTTCACAGGAAACACCATCCGTAATTTCAATCTGATGAAATTCCCGACCGATACCAAAGCCATTGATCTTATCAATGTCAAAAATGCCGTTACCACAGGAAATAATATCCAATGAAAAAAATCGTTCTCCTTGGAGTATGCGGATTTGCGCTCTTCTGCGGGTGCAAATCCGCCCCGGAATACCGGGAAGCCGCTTTCAATTTCGACTTTCCGGTTCCTGAAAACATCCGGCCGATCCTCTATCGCGGAGCCGATTTCCAGGGGAAACCGACGGAAGTATTCGCATGGCTCGGAGTTCCGGAGAACTGCAAAGGAAAAGTCCCCGGCATCGTATTGATCCACGGCGGGGGCGGCACCGCTTTTCTGCGCTGGGTCGAAGAGTGGACGAAGCGCGGCTATGCCGCGATCGCAGTCGATACGGTGGGCTGCCGTCCGCTGCTCCGCTGGGAGGCCGGTAAAGGAGTCCGTGAACGCCTTGCCAACGGCGGCCCGGATTATCCGTCTGCCCCCCGGGATATAGACAACCCCGCTGACGCATGGACAACACAGGCTCTTGAAGCCCTGTACCGCGGCCACTCCATCTTGCGCAGTCTGCCGGAAGTCGATCCGGAACGGACTGCCGTTTACGGTATTTCATGGGGCGGCTACCTGACCTGCTGGGCGGCGGCCGCTGATCCCCGCTACAAAGCGGCGGTCTCTTTGTACGGTTGCGGATTTCTGAAACAATCCCCCCGGACGGTTGCCAAAGTGGTCACTCCGGGCTGGTTTGATCTTTTTGATCCCGCTCTGGTTCTGGAAGAGGTCCATTGTCCCATTCTCTTTGTCACCCAGCCGGTCGATGCGGATTATCAGTGGGACTCCTGGTGCCGCAGTACATTTCTGCCGGAAAAGCCCTCCCGGTCCGTTCCCGGGCTGATCGGTCACAGCCATACCCGCGGACTCCGCAAAGAGGCCGAAGTTTTTATCGATTCCGTACTGAAAGGTACTCCGGGCCTGCCCGAAATGGGAGAAATCAGCCGCAAAGGTTCTGTTGTTTCAGCAGAATTCCGCGCCGGAGTTCTGCCCGTTACCGGCGAACTCTGGTGGACCTGTGATGACAAGAGTGTTCCCGCCGGGAAACGCCAGTGGAAATCCGCCCCAGCAGAAATCAGCGGCAATACTGTTTCCGGGAAACTGCCTGACGGCGCAAAGGATTGGTTTCTCAACGTAAAAGACTCAAGAGGAGTCACCGCAACCGCCCTCCGTCCCCATTATGAATGATCGGCAGGGACGGCATCGCATCTATTTTTGCCATATTGTCTCATTTCTCAACTATTTTGTTATAGTAAAATTTTGACGGTCATGATATATTATATGCGATATGATTAAAGTAAATCAGGAGATAACGATGAGTTTCTATCCCAATGCGATAAGAGATGAGAGAGTACGGGAATTTCTACCCTGCACACGGGTCGTCCGGCAGGAGAATGTCTCCGGCAGTGAAATTCTGCCGGGGAACCGGGAAATACAGCCGATACTGGAAGATTCTTTCGGCGAATTTGTCCGTTTCGGCAAAGCGGGCAGCATCCTGCTGGATTTCGGTTTGGAACTTCACGGCGGCATCCGCATCATAAACAGTTCAAAAAAAGGCAGAATACGGCTGCGTTTCGGCGAATCCGCTGCCGAAGCCATGAGTGACCCCGATCAGGATCACGCCATCCACGATGAGATCCTCACTCTGCCCACACTGGGAATGATGGAATATGGGAACACCGGGTTCCGTTTCGTCCGCATCGACGCGGTTGATGAGGGGATCTCTTTGCGCAACGTCGTTGCAGTCGCCCTCTTCCGGGATCTGCCCAAACGCGGAAATTTCCGCTGTTCCGATCCGTTGTTGAACCGGATTTGGGACACTGCCGCCTACACACTCCAACTCAACATGCAGGAATACATGTTCGACGGCATCAAACGCGACCGTCTGGTCTGGTGCGGCGACCTCTATGTGGAAATCGCCGCCGCATTTGCCGTTTTCGGAAATCACAAAACCATTGCGGAAACACTGGATTTCGCCGTCCGTCATGCCTCTTATATCGAAAAACTCGGCGGAATATCCAGTTTCTCCTTCTGGTGGATGATCGCGGTGGAACAGTATGTTTTTACCACAGGCGATGACGCCCTGCTTTTCAAAGAACGCGATATGATAGAAGAACTGATGAAACACTTTGTTTCACAGACCGCCCCCGACGGCAGGGAAACTGCCAAAGAGATGCGTTTCCTCGACTGGTACAGTTTCAATGAAGAACCCGCCAAACACGCCGGACTTCAGGGACTGCTCTACTGGGCATTATGCGCCGCAGAACGCTGCGGAGCAAAATTGGGACTCGACACAACGGCGGTTTCCGATGCTCGCAAACGTGCGGCCGGTTATATTCCCGACTGTTGCGGCAGTCCGGCGGCTGCGGCGGTACAGACCCTTTCCGGACTGAAAGACCGCAGTCAGCTGCTTGCCGGACTTCAGGTGGATCATACCGATATGTTCTCCAGTTATTTTGTTTTGAAGACCCAACCGGTTTTACCGATGCTTCAACTGCTGCGCCGCCAATGGGGCGGCATGATCGAACTGGGGGCGACGACCTTCTGGGAAGAGTTCGACCTCCGTCAGGCGGCAGGGGCGGGGCGGATCGACGAGCTGCCCTCCCCCGATAAACCGGACATCCATCTTTCCGCCGGAAATCACTGCTACAAGGGAACCCGCCGCAGTCTCTGCCACGGCTGGGGAGCGGGTCCGGCGGCGATCCTTCCGGAGCGGATTTTCGGTCTGGAATTTCCGGAACCGGGGCAGCGGACGATTTCCATTTCCCCCGAACTTGGCGATCTGGAATATGCCGAAGGAACGATCCCGACCATGCTCGGCGATGTAAAGATCCGCGTTGACAGAAAAAGTTGCAAAACCGATGCTCCGGCAGGAGTGCGGATCATACAGAAATAACAGGACGAACCATGGAATATATCACGCTCCCCTCCCCCCGTATCCCGGTAGCGGCAGCAGCACAGGTCATTGTCGCCGGCGGAGGCCCTGCCGGTGTCTGTGCCGCGATCGCCGCCGCAAGAAACGGTGCAAAAACCATCCTGCTGGAAAAATCCGGCTGTCTCGGCGGCACCTGGACTTCCGGCTCAATGGGCTGGATCATTGACGCCGACGGCGACGGCAAGGGAAAACTGCTCAAAGAGATCATGCAGAAACTCAAAGCGCGCAATGCTCTGCACATCGCCGGAGACGGCGCACCCGCGTTCAACATTGAGGCAATGAAAACCCTGCTGGAGGAACTTTGTCAGGAAGCGGGGGTTCAAATCCGTCTTTACACTCAACTTTCTGACGTTGTAAAAGACGACAGCAACCGTATCAGTGCAATCATCACAGACTCCAAGTCCGGCAAAGAGGCGTGGCAGGGAGAACTCTTC
This sequence comes from Lentisphaeria bacterium, assembly GCA_017466125.1. GTDB lineage: Bacteria > Verrucomicrobiota > Lentisphaeria > Victivallales > Victivallaceae > Victivallis. The sequence continues at coordinate 31,571 of JAFTUS010000005.1, forward strand.
ATCGACTGTACCGGAGACGGCGATCTCGGTGCGTTGGCAGGAAATCCCTTTGAAATCGGACATCCGGAAGATCAGCGCACTCAACCCATGACACTGCTGGCTTTGCTGACCGGGCTTGAAACAGAAAAAATACGCCCCTGTCTGGCGGGCGAAGATACGTGGAGCGCATCAGCAGACCGTTTTTCAACACTCCTGACCCATGACGGATACCGTCCAAGTTACAGAGGTTTGGCGTTGTTCCCCCTCGGAAACGGTATTTTTATGCTTATGGCAAATCACCAGTATGAACGCTCCGGGATCAATGCAGACGACCTGACCAGCGCGACCATAGCGGCACGGCAGGAGATCGCGCACCAAATCGAGATTTTACGCACCCGCGGCCCGGAATGGGAAAATGTTCAGTTGATTTCAACAGGAGCGCAAATCGGCGTCCGCGAAGCACGGCGATTGCTGGGCCGTTACAAAGTCACGCTGGATGATGTGGTCAATGGCCGCTGTCATCCCGATCCGGCGTGCCGGGTGCGTTTTATCATCGACATTCACGCTCTCTCTCCGGATAAGGACAACAAGGTGGAAAAGAGCCCCGAAGCAGCGGAATTCTACGAGATCCCGCTGCGGGCATTGATGGCACAAGCGATCCCCAATCTGCTTATGGCAGGCCGCTGTATCAGCGGAGATTTCTACGCTCATGCAAGTTACCGGGTCACGGGAAATGCCACGGCAACAGGAGAAGCCGCCGGAACTCTTGCCGCCATTGCCGCACGCACAGAAAAATTACCGCAACAAGTTCCTTACAAAGCATTTGCCGAAGCAATGAAATAACACATACATATTGAATTTATGCGTTTCAGTACGGCAATGTTCCGATAGACCCAGAATTGAGCCTGACATACACCCAATTGGCTTATTTTTCAATCGAAACAGCTTATAAAAGCGGCAAATAAACGGGGTTGCTCTTGTAAAATCCCGAAAATAAAAACGAAATTGTTTTTATTGGGGCAATAAAAACAATTCCGTTGAAAGTTTGCCGGAGATGGGGTAACTTACTGTTCGCAGTTGTGGTAGATACGCAGTTTACGCAGTTCCCCTTTGTACATCGTGGTATCCTTGCGGGAGGGCGTTCCAAAGTTCCGCACCGGTCCGCCGAAGCATGAACCGCGGAAAATTCCGCCGCGTCCGACCTTGCTGAATACCTGCTTCTGACCGTTGAGGGTAATGGTCAGCTTGTCGATGTCCGATGTGATTTTCAGCGTGTTCCACTTGTCAGCCTGCACCGCAAGTTTGGTCGGAAAATTCTTGAATCTGAAATCCGGTTTGAGGAAATTGACATAGAGTTTTCCCCGCAGGATGAAGACCCCGAGTGAGCCGGGATGTACCGAGCAATGGCGGAAAATCGCCATGTTGCCTTTGCCTTCGGGCTTGAATTCACATTCAAAGGTGAATGCACCGCGCGGGAAGGTTTCCGGTTCAAAGGTGAGGTTGCTCATGATACCGTCGAATTTGAGCGTATCAGCACCATTCTCATCTTTGCTCCACTTGGCGGAGGCGGTTTTTGCTCCTTTGACATGATGAGACGGAGAGTTGAATGTCTGATAGAAACGGTAGCCGCCGCCGTTTTCCGCATCGAAGCGCGGAGCATAGCTGTTGCCGAGGATCGCACCGCGGGCAGGGTCAAAGATGTATCTGATATCCGGGATGCGGTCGCGGGACACATTGACCTTGACGATCTTGCGGTCGGTTTCGGACCAGACGGGCAGTTCGGTCTTTTCGCCGCTTGCAAATTTCATCTGGATCGGTTTGGTGCGATAGAGTCTTCTGTCCATGCCGATCGTGCGGATGTGGAAGATGGGATAATCGCTTTGGGTACGCACATTGATATCGAAATCGATCTCTTTTTTATTCAGGCGTTCCGGAATATCCGGCTGCACTTCAAAGCGGTCGAAACGCAGGAAAATACGGTTGTTGAATTCTCTTGCGATCGAACCGTACTTCATCACATCCCGAACGGGGATCGAGAAAGCAAGATTTTTCATATCGCTTTTCAGCACCGCCTTATCGGCCTCTGCCCGCGGAACGGCAAAGAATATTCTGCGGCGGGACAAGCCGATCGGAGCTCCTTTGAAGTTTGCTCCTTTGGGGGTGATTTCAAACTGGAAGAATTCGTGGTTGCCGTCCTGTTTTGCCCCTCTTGTAATGCAGCTTGAAACATTCTGCATTTCAAGTTTACCCCACAGACGCGGTCCGGGAACGGCGTTGGCAGTCATCTGGATGATGACATATTTATCCTGATCGAATTCCGGTTTTTCACCCAATGCACGCAGTTCGTCGCGGTTGTCGAGCAGTTCCGCAGATGCCATGGGAGCGGCGGCGCGGATTTTGCCGCGGACACGGTAAGTTCCGTCCGGATTTCTGGTCGCGGCAAAGTCGGAGACTTTCACATCTGCGATTTCACGCAGGGCGACCCGGATATACTGGTAGTTGCGATTTTCGGTCGGCGTGAGACGGATATAGAGATTGTCCGTATATTTCCGGGTCTTTCCTTTGCTGTCGGTGACGGTGAATTCGGGAACGATCACCTGATTGTCGGCAAATTTTTCAGAGGGGAGCGTGAAAGTCTGAGCCTTGAACTGATTTGCGTTGAGGGTCACTTTGCTGAATGTGTGCAAGGCCTTGCCCTTGATATCTTTCAGGGTAAGCTGCACCGTGTAATTGCCTTTGAATTTGCCATTATCCGGAATATTGAGGAACTCAAAACGCATGACTTCGCCCAGTTTCAGCAGATAGCGGTAGCTCAGCACCATATTGGGGATCGTATGATCATCCCCTTCGACCGGTTCGAGTTTTCTGCCGCTGTAAAGGCTCTGGTAATAGCGGATGATGCGGCGGAAAGTCTCTCCTTTGTAAACGGTCGGAGAGAAGCAGGTGTTTTCGTTCCATTCGTTCCATTCAAAGGCGATGATGAAGTCAGGATTGTAGGAGATCGCCGCTTCAAACATCTTGCGGAAACTTTCAGTTCCGTATTCCTGCGGGTTGACCATACCGGTAAAGTAGTTCATATAACCGATAAGACAGCTCGTTCCGAAAAGTTTTCCCCGGTTCTGAGGTTTATTGAGCAGGGCGATGATGTGAGGTTTGATGTAGTTGAAAAATTCTTCATCGAATTTGGTCCCGTATTCTCTGCCTTCGTTGTATGCACTCTTGCGGCCGACGAAGCCGATGTAAAGACCGTCGGTAACATCGAGGTAACTCTGGATCTTGTCAAGCATGGCTTGAAGTTTTGCCGGGTCCGGAGATTTGCGGTTGGGATCATATTCATAGAGATAGTAGCTCTGAATGATCATCTTTGCGTCGATGACAAACAGGAACTTGTCGCCCAGATTTTTTCTTGCATTGGCAAGATATTTTTTGACATTTTCGGGCGGGATATTCGGCGTGGCGGACTCATAGGAGTTCACCACGACTTTGCCGTTGACGCGGAAAGATTTGGGTGAGGCGATCGCTCTGCGGATGGTTTCCTGCACCTGATCCTGACTGGCTCCGATCTGGATGCCGCCGGGAAGGTAGACGCTTGCCATAAGCATAAAATCTTTGAGGTCATACTTTTCTGCCACATCGTAGTAGAGGTTGGTCAGTTTGGGTTTGGAAAGCGAAGACAGACCGGCCACATTGTAACTCTGGGCGATCTCCATGTGTTTGAGGATGCTTTTTTCGGTACCGTAAACAAATTTATTGCCTTCGTACCGGAACGCTTTGTTGATATACAGCGGACGGTCGAACCAATGGTGAACAAAGTTCTGAAAATAACCGTATTGAGGCTGCTGCTGCGGGAAAAAGTGGATTGCTTTAGTGACTTTCCCCGGACGGTCCGCTATTTCAAGACCTTGTACAGCAAGGGCAGAAAGCAGACTGAATGCAGCGAAGAAATATTTTTTTAACATATACGTACCTTAATTGGGTGTCAGAGTTTAGAATTGTCGTATTTGCGTTTGTAGGTGGGTTCTTCTTTGGAGTACCACATGGGGACCAGGGCTCTGCCGATTTCCGTTTTGGAAAGAGCATTGCTGGGACAGTTCCGCATGACAAAGTTGTCATCACGCATACCGCCGACATGACCGTCGAGGTAACTTGCATTGGCTTTGCCGTTATGACGGAAGGAGATCGCGTCGATGTTTTCGTAGCCTCCATTGTACTTGCATTTGTAGAAGTTGCTTGAGGCCACCCAATAAGTTTCGCTGTCGACCCAGGTGGCGAGTTTGCCGGGATCGCGGCTGTCTGAAAGTTTGGGCCAGAATTTTTTACCGTCGCTGAGTACGTTGCCGGAATGGGCATAACTCCACGCACGCGGGGCGAAACCGCTTGGTAAACCGTTTGCATTCCCCGGGTTGCGTGACGGGCAGACATGGACTCCGCTTGCACCGGTTTGCCACTGCGTCTGGGTCGCTCCGGCGGCAATCCGCTGCCGCCAGTCAGAACGGTAGCTGTACCAGTAGACGTTGCCGATATCCTGCACATGGTACTGCGGATACAGATAGTCTTCGTTGTCGTCGGCGTATGAAACCAGAGCGTAGCCGAAGTTTTTGAGATTAGAGGTACAGGCGGCATCGCGTCCGCTTTCTCTTGCCTTGTTCAAAGCGGGCAGCAGCATGGCAGCGAGAATGGCGATGATGGCGATGACCACCAGCAGTTCAATCAGGGTAAAAAGGCGGGTGACATTTGCTTCTTGGGATCGTTTGAATTCCTTGTTACTCATATTCCGGACTCCTTTTTGTTGTGTTTTCTGAATGCTGGTAAATCAGCTGAAATATTCAATGATTTCCTGAGAAAGTTCCGGAATGTCCATAGGGATATTTCCGTTACGCATAGAATGGTGTCCCTGACAGCCGGTTGCAACGGCATAGCGTGCTGCAACAGGAGAGACCGCAGGTTTCTTGCCGAACTGGACATAATCGAAGAACGCTTTGAGGATCTCGACATCAGAACCGCCGTGACCGCCCGCTTTCTCGCGGAGTTTGTAGATGATATCCGGAGCATTCCGGTCGCCGCGATTTGTCCAGACATGGATCTCGCAGTTGCCGCGGTCACCGATATTTTCCACGCGGCCGTGATCGCCGATAAAGGTGTAGTTGCGTTCGGAATCGGGTGCGAACATGCAATGTTCATAAGAGGCCTGCACACCGTTGGCGAGCTGCATCAGGATCATGTTGTGGTCTTCCACGTCGATTTCGGGGGCCAGTTTTTCCAGTTCGAGCGGCGGCCATGTATCCGGGGCAAAAGAGATCTTGCGGTCGGGCTTTTCGCCTTTTTCCAGACGGTTCCGGGTGCGGTTGTAGACCGAGAGACGGCCCATGCCGACCACCCGTTTGGTATAAGATCCGGCGAGCCAATGGATGATGTCGATATCGTGACTGCCTTTTTGCAGGAGCAGACCGTTGCAGGTCTCCTGTTTTGCACACCAATGACGGAAGTAGCAACTGCCGTAGTTGACGAAATGACGGACCCAGACGCTCTGAATATTTCCGATAATACCGGAGTCAATGACTTCTTTCATTTTCAGAATGGAGTCCATATACCGCATGTTGTGGCCGAGGAAGAGTTTTCCTTTGGTACGGTATGCCGTTTCCAGAATATGGTCGCACCCCTCGATGGAAAGAGCCATCGGTTTTTCCAGATAGACGGCTTTGCCGGCTTCCAGAGCGGCACACGCGAGTTCTTCGTGGTACTGGTCGCGGACCATGATGAAAACAGCCTCGACATTCTTGTCGGCGAAGAGATCATAGGCGCTGTTGTAGAACTTCGGAGAATGTTCCGGATGTTCTGTTTTGAATTTGTCGAGCATGCTCTGATCCCGGTCGCAGAGGGCGACCAGTTCGGCCCGTTCAAACGGGAAATTGAACAGAACCATCTGGGAACGGAGAGTGAAGTCTGCTCCGATAATACCGATCCGTAATTTTTCCATGATTTTTATTCCTTATATGTCTGACATGAACTTTAACTGTTTCTCAATGAAAATGCGTTTCCGTAGAAGAATTTTTCTGCTTCTTCGGGTTTGCCCCAGCGGCAATAGACCGATGCGATCAGTTCAAAGAAAAGCGACCAGAACTCTTTTAATTTCAAAGCCCGCTGGTTTTCGCTTTCCATTCCATAAAATTGATCGGTTGCAAAGAGCAGTTTTTCGTGGAACATCCGTCCGGTTCCGTCATTTGCAGCCCGGTCCATGGAGTGCAGGAGTTCGTGCAGCTGGTCGAAATGGCGGTAGCCGCTGATGTCGTGGACGATATTTTTGTAGTAATAGATATTCTGCACCGTTTCCTCGAACCAGGGATACCCCTGATGTCCGCCGATGATGCGGAGGTTCGGGAACGCTTCGCTGATGCCGCCGAGATATCCGGGACGCATTCCGGACGGACCGTAACCGTACGGCTTGCCCTGACGGGAAGCGTAAGCTCCGGCAGAAACGGCCATGCCGGTATGGAACAGCACCGGCATGTTCAACTCTTCGGCGCGGGCGTAGAAGGGGTAGAACTTTTCATCGTTCCAATGGGTATCGGGTTTATAGGGCTTCAAGCCGATGAAACCAAGATCTTTCAGGCGGTCAACTTCGTCCGGCGTTTTGCTGAAATCCAGATGGCCGAAGGCATAAACTCTGCCGGGATGTGCCTTTACCGCGTCACACACCTCGTCGGTCGTTGCCAGCTGCAATCCGTTCAGACAGATGCCATTGAGGTCCATGAGCCATATTTCGTCGAAGACGCCGGATTCCGCGATTTCGTGAAATCCCTTATGGTCATGGAGCAAATGGGCATGAGCATCAATACACTTCATAGCAGAACTCAGATGTTGAATTTCGGTGCAGTAGCGGTTGCACGGTCAGATGCGATGATGCAAGCCGGATGCTTGCGGCAGTAGGTGACGGGATAATCATCACCGGGCTGTCCGGCAGCGGCAATGCGGATAATGGTGTTTGCCCAGAGAAATTCAGTGGATTCATTGCGGGTCATCAACAGCATTTTCTTTGCGCCGAGACACTGCTTCATCCCCAGTGTGATGGCGCGTTTGGGGAAGTTCTCAAGATTGCCGCCGACGCCTTTGTGACGGGTGGAGTCGATCGTGCGGGTGAATTCGTTGATTTCAAGGATGCGTGGATCGGTCTCCGCAACGCCGGGGCCGGGTTCGTTGAAAGCGATATGGCCGTGGATACCGATGCCGCCGAAACAGACTTCGATACCGCCGAGTTTTTCGATCATTCCGGGCAGTTCAGCAAGGATCTCCGGACGGGGGAAGATCACCTGTTCCGCAGGCATGAGCAGTTCCGGACGCACACGGTTGAAGAAAAGTCCGCCGATCTGACCGCGGAAACTCAACGGATGTGTTTCAGGAATAAGTTCATCTTTTTCGTCATCGACATATTCATCCATAAAGAAGAAACGGACGTTTTTGAGAGAAACACCGTCACGGTTGATCTTCTCTGCCATAATGCGGTAAGGCTGAGTCGGTCCGACCGGCATGATGAAGTTGACAATGCGGTCACCGGCGGCGGCCTTTTTGAATTCATTGACCATCTCTTCTGCCAGAAATTCATAAAGTTCATCCAGTGTTTCAGTGAGTTTCAACTGTCCATTGGAGGCGGCGATCAATTCTTCCTGTGAGAGAGAAAGCAGATAACGGACTTCATCTTTACGGTTCATTTTTTTGCCCTTTCGGTAAATTTTCACTTGACTTACTATAAAATAGTGTTATTTTACAAACATACAATGACAATTTTGATGTTTTTATAACAGAATGGATGAATTATGAGAAAAATAGTCAGTCGTCCTGAACCGTCAAAACTTCCGGAGTTGCCGCTGCCGATCCATATCCGTTCATCGGGTTACAACGAAGCGGAGTTCAACTGGGAAGAAAACGATGGGGTAAAACCTTTTGTCCAGATATTCTGGTGCATTCAGGGTGCAGGAGAGTTCTTTCTGCCGGAGAAAAAAATCATTCTGCGGCCCGGAGAAACGTTCTTCCGCCTGCCGGGAGAGCTCCATCACCACCGTTCCTGCGACCCTGCGGCGCAGTGGCGTTATTACTGGTTTACGTTCGACGGTCCGGCGGCGGCGGATTTCATGCTCTCCTACGGGTACAGGCAGGAGAAAATGTACGCGGGCGAATGTCCCGTGGAACTCTTTCTGGAACTCGAAGTCCTCGTGCGCAAATCCACCCCTTATGCCCAGCGGCACGCACTCTCCGTCGCCGCAGAGATCCTTGCCCGCATGGGCGGCAGTGACGATGAACCGCCGCAGGAGCAACTGGCACACCGTTTTCTTGCAATGGCACGGGAAAATATGCGGAACCCGTCGATCACCATTGACGCTCTCGCCGGGAAACTGGGTGTACACCGTACCACACTGAACAAACACTTTGCTGGCGTAATGAAAATATCTCCGGGCGAATATCTGGATATGATACGTCTCGAACACGCCCTGCGTCTGCTGCGGGAAACCGATTTAAGCTGCAAAGAGATCGGTCTGCACTCCGGTCTGACCAACCAGAGTTATTTCTGCAAACAAATCCGGCAGGCGACAGGTATGACACCACAAGCATACAGACGCACTGCCGGAGACAGACTTACTTGCGGTCCATCAAACGGAGCAGACCTTCCAGAATAGTCGTCGGATGCGGCGGACAGCCGGGAATGTAAAGATCCGGCTTGAGGATCTCTTCCACACCGCCGCAGCACTCCGGACTGTCCGCGTAAATACCACCCGAAACAGCGCATGTGCCGCAGGCGATCACCCAGACCGGACGGGGCGCGGCATCGTAACTCTTTTTGAGTGCGAGCAGCATATTTTTGCTTACCGGACCGGTAACGAGAATACAATCCGCATGGCGGGGACTTGCCACGACCTGAATTCCGAAGCGTCCCATATCCCATGCCAGCGTACCCAGCACGTTGAAGTCCAGTTCACAGGCGGCGCATCCGCCCGCAGAGACCTGACGGATCTTGAGGGATTTTCCGCAGAAACGCAGAAACTCACGGTCGGTGGGACGCTGCGGCTCATAGATTTCGCCGGATGCCAGAAGTTTTTCCCGATCCATCGCCGCCATGCGGTACTCTTGCGTAAAACGCAGAGCGTGCAGCGGACAGGCATCGGCACATTCACGACAGAAGAAACATTTTCCCGTATCGACAACAGCCTTTCCGTCACGAAGCCCGACCGCACCGGAGGAACAGGCCTCCTGACATTTTCCGCAGCCGTCACAGGCATCGGAAATGACGGGGCGGCCGACAAAGCGATCCGGCAGCACCGGCGGCTGATCGGGAAAACTTCCGGTACGGTATCCCTGAAAAAGACGTGCTTTCAATGCTTGAAACATCTTCATTCCTCCAAATTAAAGGTCATGTCCGCAATAGGACAGACTGTAACTCTTGTTGCAAATCGGGAAGTTGCTGATCTCTTCATTCCGCAGAGCCAGCGCAAGACCGAACCAGTTGTGGAATGAGGGATCCACGATCTTGTAGCGGCGGAATTTTCCGTTCGCTTCCGTCACTGCCGCATGGCAAAGTTCACCGCGCCACGCTTCAGTCACAGATACTGCGATGCTTTCTGCGGCAAGCGGAACATTTGCACGATGATCGGGAATGTAATCAGAAATCTTTTCCAGCACCGGGATCAGCCATTCATGCGCAGCGATGATCTCATCGTAACGCACTCTGGCACGGGAGATCACATCCCCCGTACCGCAAGCGGCCTTTTCCGGACGGGAAATATCGTCCGCCGGGAAATCGTGCCGTGCATCGATATCCACTCCGGCAGCACGTCCGCCGACGCCGACCAGTCCGGCTTTGACGGCATCTTCCCTGCTGACGGTACCGGTATTTTCAAAACGGTCCAGCACCGTGGGAGAATCGAACATCAAATCCAGAGCCTGCTGCAATTCAGGGTAGACCCGCTTGATCCATTTGAGAACTTTCTGCGCCCGCACGACTTCGAGGCCGAAACGGGTCCCGCCGGGAACGACCAGATTGCGCCCGAAACGGTTGCCGCAAAGTTCGGCGGTCATATTCAGGTATTCGCCCCGGATGCGTCCGCAGAAAGAGGCGGTGGGCAGAAAGGCGACATCGCCCGCCAGTGCGCCCAGATCACCGATATGATTGGCAAGGCGTTCCAGTTCCAGTGCGACCGCCCGGAAAAGGCGGCTCTTCCGGGGAACTTCCACGTTGCCGAGCGCCTCCATGATCTGCGCATAGTTGGTTGCAGATGCAATCGTCGTATCCCCGGCGGCAGTTTCCATAAAGTGAATGGTTTTCTTATCGGGGCCGCCGATGAGCATTTTTTCAATGCCCCGGTGCTGATAACCCAGTTCGATCTCAAGCGAATAAACATCTTCGCCCATACATTGAAAACGGAAATGCCCCGGTTCGATGACCCCGGCGTGAACCGGACCGACAGCGACTTCGTGGGAGGCTTCGCCCTCCATGGTGAAATAATCGGTCACACAGGGCAGGATCTCTTCATCTGCTTTGCGCTCCCACGCATCTTTTCCCGTATAGGAACGGTGGAAACGCAGCGGTTTCAGCCAGGGATGTCCGACAGGAACGATACCGTACTGTTCGGCGATCTCCCGTTCAAACCAGTGAAATGCCGGTGCATCCAAAGTCAATGCGGGATATTGGCTGCCGACCACAGTCGATGTCAATTCAAATCCCTTTTTCTCCGGATCTCCGAGAACAGCGGTCAGGCGGAACTTCTCCTCCTCCGGCATGGCAAAAAACGCCATGACCCGGCAGGAAGCATTGACTTTACCGATCACCGCACTGCGGAACTCTTCAAATTCGGGACAGGGCAATTCTTTCAGGGGAGCGGCTGTACCGTTTTTCAGAAACAAAAATTGTTTTTCCATAATCATTACCTCACCATATTACAGAGCAGCAGACATCCGCCGACCGTCAGCAGAACGATCACCAGTGCGGGAATGAACAGGAGGCCTTCCGCCGCCTTGTCCGCCGTCTGATTTTCCTCTGCTGCACTTGGTTCTCCCATGCACATTTTCAGCACATTTGCCGTCATGCCGCAGAAGATCACAAACAAAAGCAGAAGGATCGCTCCGCCCAGCCAGAGACCGGCTCCGCGCACCAGAAAGAGTTCGCTGATAAAAAGCGGCGACGGCGGAGTACCGCAGATAAACAGTACGCCGACCAGCCAGAAGAGTGCCGTTTTCGGAATACGCCCGAACATGCAGCAAACATCTTTGACATGGTGCGTTTTGTAGGCGACCAGAATACTGCCCGCAAGCAGAAAGAGTGTCATTTTATTCAGGGAGTGTCCTGCCATGTGGATCACGGCGATCTGATCCAACCCCAGCCCCCACAGCAACGCCAGCAGCCCCATGTGTTCAACACTGGAATAAGCAAGCATCCGCTTGAAATCCCGTTGGCGGACGATAAAAACAGCGGCAACGGTCAGTGAAATCATACCGAATACAACAAAGAAGTTATTGCAAAATCCGTTCAACGCTTCAGGAGCAACTCCGGCAATACGGATCATGCCGAGAAAAGCACAGTTGAGCAGTGCGCCCGACAGCAGTGCCGACAGCATTGCCGGGGCTTCGCCGTGGGCATCCGGCAGCCAGGTGTGGAAGGGGGCAAGACCCATTTTCAAACCGTATCCGGCGAAACAGAAGATAAAAGCGGCGCGGAACCACGGCTCATTCATCTTCCCGCTGTATTCAGTCAGAAGTTTCATATTCAGCCCGGCGTGGCTCCCGTAGGAGGCAACGCCCAGCAGCATCGTTCCGAAAAGAGCCAGACCGATACCGACAGAACAGATCAAAAGGTATTTCCACATCGCCTCAAGGGAATGGGGCGTTTTGCGGAAGATGATCAACGGTGCGCTGGCGAGAGTCGTAGCCTCCACCGCCACCCACAGCAGTCCGAAATTACGGGCGAGAGCCGTCAGACTCATCGTCGCCAGAAATACGGCAAAGAGAGAGGCAAAAACACGGGGGGACATGGTTTTATCCCCTTCAAATTCCAACGTGGCGGGCATCCATTTGCAAATGTGCCATGACACGCAGAAGAAAAGGATACTTGCCAGAGTCAGAACCACGTACCCCATGGCATCCGCACCGAGATATTCATTGACGGAGGGGTGGAAAATCAACAGAAGCACCGAAAGCAGATGCAGCGTTCCGGTTGCCGCAAGCATCCACGCACAGCGTTTGACCGAACGTCCGCTGCTGATGATGAGCAGCGCCCCGAGAACGGGTATTGCAACAGGCAGAAAAACACTCATTTTTCAACTCCTTCCTGAATTGGGGCATCCCCTAATTGATTGAGTTTATCGGCGTCGATATGTTCAAACTCCCGACGGATCTGAAACACGGCGATCCCCATGATAAAGACCAGAACAAAAACGTCCAGCAAAATACCGAGTTCCACCAGCAGACCGTATTCAAGCATCAACGCCGTACCGAAAAGGGTGATACCGTTTTCAAACAGCAGAAAACCGATGACTTGCGTCAGAGCCTTGCGGCGGGCAATCACGATAAAAAGACCGAAAAGCATTCCGGACAGTGCCGCAGGAACCGCCAGCGGACAGCCTGTTCCGGCAGGGAGAGGCAACGCTCTGCCGAAGAAAAATGCAACTCCGACGATGATCAGTCCGATCAGCAGACTGGCGGAATACCCGACCATCGGTTCAAGTTCGCGGGGAACGTTGGCTTTGCGCATGGCTTTTATAAGCAGCCACGGCAGGGCGATCCCCTTCACTCCGATATTGATGATCGCTACGCTGAGCATATTGGTATTTTCGCCCAGGATATTCCAGTTGCAGAGTGCCAGCGGCAGAATACCGAGCAAGATCCCCTGAAACGCCACGATGCGGATGCAGTGCAGCAGACGGCTGCTGGATAAGAAAAGCAGCCCCGACAGGAGAAACAACGCTATAATGATCTCATTGACAGTACCCATTTTCAGCACACTCCTTTCTCAAACACCAACAGACAGACCACGGCGAGCAGAGATGCCGCCAAAGCCCCCATAAGCATCTGGGGAACTTTGAGAAAACGGAAACGCGCCATGCAGGATTCCACAATGCCGATCATCACAGCGACAACAAATACTCCGGCGATCGTGGTAAGTACGCCGCAGAAAGACATTCCGGCAGTTGCGGGGAAAACCAGCATCACCAGCAGACTGGCGAAAAGATAGAGTTTCAACGCCGCACCGTAAAAGATCATCGCCAGATCGGGACCGCCGTAATCGAGGATCATCGCTTCGTGGATCATGGTCAGTTCCAAGTGGGTTTCGGGGTCGTCAAACGGAACCCGGCAGTTTTCCGCCAGAAGAACGATGAAAAGCGCAAATGCCGTCAGCAGAACCGAGGTCAGATGCCCGTTTTCCACCGCCAGTTCCGCCCCGGTCAGCACGCCGGAGAGAGAAAATTCACGGGTCAGCAGCACCAGAAAACCGAGACAGCCGAAAATCGCCGCCTCCGCCAAAGCAGAAAACTGCACTTCGCGGCTGGCCCCCATGCCTTCAAAACTCGAACCGGTATCCAACGCCCCCAGCACCGTTACAAAACGTGCCGTACCGAGAAGGTAGAAAAAGAAGATGATGTCACCGCCGAAAGCCGCCGGAGAGATCTTCATGCCGAAAGGCAGAAAGAGAGCCGCTGTAAGCGTCGCCATCAGCGATATACAGGGAGCCGATTTCAACAGCACGCCCGCCGTTTGCGAGTAGACCGCATCTTTTTTGAGCAGTTTGGCTATATCGTAATAAAGTTGGAAAAGCGACGGTCCTTTGCGTCCGGCAAAAAAAGCCTTGACCTTATTGATGATGCCGGAAAGCAGCGGAGCAAGCACCAATGCCGCAACAAACGAAACAAACCAGAAAATCATTTGACCACCTCCACAGAAACAGAAAGTCCGACGGCAAGCATGATAAGCAAAGTCACAACCACGACCAGCAGATAAAAGTGCAGATAACCGGATTGCAGAAAATGCAGTTTTTCAGCAATTTTGGCAAAACCGCCGAAAAGCGGCCGCCACAAAAATCGTTCGCCGCCATCGGGAACTTCCGTTTCAAAAGAGGCGCGTTCCGGGAAAAGCCCCTGCGGGAAAGTGATTTTTTTCAGCGGACGCAGCAGAAAACCGAAAAGATCGGTCAACGGTTGCGTAAATGCCGTACCGGTATACTCCATACGGGCGGTGGGGGCGGCAAATCCGCAATCCCACGTTCCGGCAGTGCGGACGTTTTTGCCGGAAAAACGGAAACGGAACCAGAGCAGTGCCGCCGTGAAAAGCACGAAAAGCAGAGAGAAATAACTCACCTTTGCCAGAACAGCATAAAGGACATGTGCTTCCTGTGCCGCAGAGATACCAAATCTCAACAGCACTTCCGGCATGACAAATTCCAGTATCTGCGGAGCGAGTCCGATCAGGAGTACACTCAAAGTAAAAAGAGCAACGATCGCTCCATTCATCATTTTGGGGACCTCCTGTGCTTCGGCGGCGTGAGCAAAGCGGGGTTCGCCGAGAAACGCTCCGCCGACGGCCTTGGCAAACGCCGCCGCCGCAAGCCCGCCGGTCAGAGCCAGCAAAATCAGCACAGCCAGAGCCGCCGCAAACAGCAGTGTATTTCCGCAAGCCAATATGCTGACGGCGGCAAAGTAGATCAGAAATTCACTCAAAAACCCGTTGAAGGGCGGCAAACCGCAAATCCCGGCACTGTTGAGCGTAAAGAGCATTCCGGTAACGGGCATCCGTTTGAAAAGACCGCCCATTATATCCAGATCCAGCGTATGGGTTGCCTTGAGGATATTTCCCGCTCCGAGGAAGAGGCCGCCTTTCAGAAGAGCATGGTTGAGCAGATGGAGAAATCCGCCGGAGAAACCGCAGAAAGCAACGATATTGTTATGATGTGCCGCCCCGAGAAACCCCAGTCCGAACCCCATTGACATGATACCGATGTTTTCAATACTGGAATAAGCGAGCAGCCGCTTGAGATTATTCTGCGGCAGGGCAAAGAGAATACCGAGGAAAGCCCCCAGAATTCCGAGGATCAGAAAACACCAGCCGTAAAGGGCAAAATGTTTCGCACTCGACACAGCCCAGAGGAAAATTCCGTAAAACCCCAGTTCGATCATCGCGCCCGACATCAGAGCCGATACCGGAGCGGGTGCGGCGGGGTGTGCATCCGGCAGCCAGACGTGAAAGGGAAGCACGCCCAGTTTCAAGCCGAAACCGCAGAGAGCCAGTACAAAAGCAACGGTCGGCTCAGTGCCGAAAAGATAGAAAAGGATCAGAAATGCCGCGCCCGCATGACATGCGGCAAGATAACTCCACGCCGCCTGAACGGAGGGGTTTTTCTTCCAGTCAAAAGCGACGAGCGCAAAACTCATCATCCCCATCATCTCCCAGCAGAGCAGAAAAACAATAAAATTCTCTGCGAGCGTGACCAGCAGCATAAACAGTGCGGTCAAATTGTTGAAAAACCAGTAGACTCCGGCGCGTTCTTCGCCATGTCCCTTGAGATACCCCGGTGCATGCAGTGCGCCTGCTCCCGCAAGGAGCAGTACGGGAATACGGAAGAAGTCTCCGTATTGCAGAAATGCCCAATCGACTCCGAGGAGTCCCGACACCGCCCCGGCGAGCAGACATCCGCAGCCGACGCGTCCGGCAAACTGATGATTTTTCCGGAAACAGAGGGCAAGCACCGCCCCCGCCGCCATCAAGATCACAGCTCCGCCGTAATTCCAGATGTAATTATTCACAATAATCCTTTCCTGACACATTTTATGCCAATAAAAAAATATATCTTTATAATATACACCCAATTACCCGAAACTGCAAGAAAATTCCATTTTATTCACACAAAAAGCGCATTTACAACGCAGACATTCCCCTATCAATGCCCCGGAAACCCCACGACCTTACCCGATTGCCCCGCCAACGACTGTTGCGACTGATGATGTAACGTACCTGATCGGCATCGCCGCAAGTTACCAAGCCGGGAGTATCTATCTTGATTTGCCCGAAAATATGACAGCGCAAATTTCCGTTGACGGCAAAGAAACCGCCGTACAAGGCCGTTGGACAGCAAATCTATAAAGAAATGTTGTTCCCTGAAAGATGATTGTTTTAGGATTTTCCTGCTTGAAAAGAAATCTGAAGTATGATATGTTAATAGAAATTTGAAATTTCAACAGGAAGAGAATTTATGCAGCAAGTCAAAATTATTTTTAAGACTCATCTTGATATCGGTTTTACCAATATGGCGGAAAAGGTCAAGGAAAAATATTTTTCCACTTTTATCCGCAACGCCGTTGCAACTGCGGACTGCTTCCGCAACCGTCCGGATAACTTCCGTTACGTCTGGACAGTCGGAGCGTGGCTGATTGCTGAATATTTTTACCGCGCATCTGCCGCAGACAGAACGTTTCTCGAAGATGCAATCCGTCGGGGTGATATCGTTTGGCACGCAATGCCATTTACTGCACATAATGAGTTGATGAGCGAAGAACTTTTCTGCAGAGGGCTGGCAATCTCTCAAGAGCTGGATAAACGTTTCGGCAAAAAAACGATTGCCGCCAAATTGACGGACGTCCCCGGACACACCCGGGGTATTATTGCTCCTCTGGCAGATGCCGGAGTGGAGTTGCTCCATATCGGTATCAACCCCGCATCCGCCCTGCCCGATGTTCCGCCCGTTTTCCGTTGGCGGGACTCCGGCGGCAAAGAATTACTGATGATCTATCAGGCTGACTATGGGGCCGATATCCGTTGCGGCGACACTCTCTTTCGGGTAGAAATGACCGGTGATAACCTTGGCCCGCATACACCTGAACAAGTGGAAAAAATTCTTGCCCGTTATCCCGGTTGTGATGTTCAAAGCGGTACGTTGAATGATCTTGCGGAGGCATTCCGCCCGCTCCGTGACTCCTTTCCGGTAGTTTCTTCTGAAATCGGGGACACATGGATACACGGCGTTGGTACAGATCCGTGGAAAGTTGCCCGATTCAAAGCACTTGAACGCTTGCTTCGGTCATGGGGTGATTTTTCAGAGAAAACGGATTTTGAACGTCGTTTATTGGAAATAGCAGAACACACCTGGGGCGTGGATGAAAAAACATGGTTCCTTAATTATAATCATTGGAATAGCAGAGATTTACATACGCCTGCTGCCCGCCGTTTTGCCGCTTCCTGGAAAGAACAGCGCATGTTGCTGGAACAGGCAATCCATTTTCTTCCCGACGACAAACAGAAAACTGCCCGTAAAGTTTTGCAAGCATTGTCTCCCCGCCGAAGCAATTTTTCCAACGGCTCACAGAAAAAAGCAATTCTGGAAAATGATTTTTTCAAATTGGAGTTGAATCCAGCCAAAGGTTGTGCAGAAAGTCTGCTGATTAAAAAGAGCGGAGTTATTTTCCGCAACCCGGGGCTGTTTACATTTGAAACATTCACCCGTCAGGAATATGCCCGTTTCCGCAAACAATATTTACGCATTCCGGAAGAACCGTGGGCGTTTCATGATTTTTCAAAACCGGATATGCCGCCCCGTCCCAAAGTACTGACAAAAGGTTTCAAGTCAGAACTCTTTCTGAAAGATAACCGGGCAATTTTTGTTTCCGGCAAAAACGGAATTTTTGAACGGCTTGAAATGGAATATATCTTAAATGAAGATGAACTTGAAATCCGTCTGCGCTGGTTCGGTAAGGACGCCAACCGCTTTGCACAGGCGGCATGGATGAGTTTTGTACCGGATTTTTCAGTAAAAGAGATGAAATTCCGCAAAATTGCTGATTGGATCGATCCGACAGATGTGGTCAGCCGGGGAGCAAGAACACTTCATGCCGTACAGGAAGTACGCATTGATGACGTTACTATTATTCCAGTTGACACAGTTCTTGCGGCACCGGGCAAACGTTCCATGCTGGATTTCCACAATAAACTGCCGGATATTTCTGGCGGAGTTCATTTCAATTTATACAACAACATCTGGGGAACAAACTTCCCGATGTGGTTCGGCGATGATATGGAATTCCGTTTTACGCTGAAATAAATCAGTTTAACACCACATATCCCCAATCGGCGGAGCTTTCGTTTTGACAACGATTGTGTCAGCCGTAAGGAACAACGGAAGTGAACATATCATTATTATCAAGAATCTTGTCATATGTAGAACTCATGTATCATTTTAAATTTCTTAAAAAATAGAAATATAAGAATAACACCAACAAAATGAAAATTAAAAAAGAATATAAGAAAAGGATAAATATCCTCTTCGCAGGAACTATTGTTTTGTCCTTATTTCTCAAAATGAACTTATATTTCCAATTACTCATTTACAACTCTCACTTTACGCAAGTTTACAGGTAAAAAGTCATTAAATAAATTCATGTATCCAAGTACAACATCAGTTACTGTAATACTATTTTGCTCAACACATTATTTAATAAAGTTCAGAAATTGTCAGATTCATGTTTTTCTTTTGGTTTTACAAAAACATTCGATTTAAGAAATGAAAACGTAATGATTGAAATAAACAAAATTATTCCCAATAAGTATTTTTGCCATTCCCACATTACAATATCTGCGGCAACAGATTTTTTGCCTATAATGGGAACTATATTGACATAGGAGTCGTACAGAAGACAAAAAATCCGAAGAAAGATTTCTATAATCAATATCGCAGCTAATGATCTGTTTTTCTTGATAAACAGCCCTGAAATGAAGGATAATATCAACGAAATATCAAAAAACAACCTGATTTTTTCACTGCGCGGGAACAAAGAAAGAATTTCCAGCATTTCTCCTCTGATATCCAAATTTCCGGCAGCATACGGTAAATAGTGAAAATTCACCATATATCTGACATCAAACAGGAATATCAAAAAAGAAGCAATGATCCCAACCCATAGTGCTGTTTGTTTCGTTGTTTTTTTCATGTTTTTACTCTGGCATCATATTTATATTGTTAATTAATCAATAAGAATAATTTAATTACAACACCGTATCAATATACATTTTCATGGAATGATACCGCTTCCCTGTATTATTTTCGAACGACCTCATAATATACATCGTCCCTCTGCATGACGATCCGTTGATATTGTCTTCGAAAAAAAGTTGGTTTAATTTCTATTGTCAAAAAAGGTGTCTCTGTATTTTGTATGGGAGCGTGATATATTGCGGAACTTATGTCAATTGTCCTTGTTTTAAAAAAAGTTTTTTCTGACAAATTTAATGTTTTCAGCAAGGCTCTCAAGCTTTGTTGTTTAGGGTAATACCCATTTTTTTCTTTATAATTCTCCATATTGGTATATATAAGCCTTAAATTATGCATTGTATTAGTCAAATCCTGCTTCCTTTGCACTTCTGAATAAAACCACAATATGCTAATTCCCAGAATAAATACTAATCCACTTCCTGCAAAAATTTTTACAAAATGTTTTCTCATTGGCTACGTAACACTTTTTCTGTAAATTCGCTAAAATCCTCGCATTACCTTAAACGTAACGCTTGCTCTCAGCGAGCCATGTTTCATCCAATTCGATCAGAAACGCAGTTGCGATTTTGAGCAAAGCTTCCTTGTTGGGAGGTAATTTAATACATCTGGTCCGATTTTTCAACTCGTTATTTTAAAATTCTTCTCATTTTGTTGTTCTCAGCTTGCGCCGTACTCCGATAGAGTCTGGCGCGAGATTGAACACCATCTTTCGCGTTTGTGGAATCTGCAATGCAAGCTCTCCCACACGGCTTTGAATATGTCGCTCCTTGAAACCGTTAGCATAGCCGGTACGTCCTTCCGTCCGTTGGTACGGAGTGGCTTTCAGGACGTTCTCACGCTCCAATTTCATTGCCAGATTGAACAATTTTTGTAAAACTTCGGACATTCCTTCCATTCCATGGTCCAAAATCGGTTGCAAAATCTCTTTTTCTGTGCTATATTCCATTTGTGATAAATCCTCTTTTTTGTGACTTTTCTCAGGAGTCTTTTAGAGAATTTATCACGTTTTTTCAGAATTTCAACCGAGTTACACACAGTTCGCGCTCCGACTCCGACGAGTTGGAGGACCCATTCTCGTCGGAGCGCGCCCTATGCATAACTCTACGCTTCCGGCATACGCAATTTTACAGAAAATTCGTTACACTGCCCTTTAGTTCATAAACATTTAACAAAATCAGAAATTTTGAAATATAAAAAAGCAATAGAAGAAGCTGCTGGCAGAAAGGATTTTATATGGGAATGGTAACTGCTCTTGATAAATTTTATGCAAATATAGAAAAAAACGATACAGACAATTTGATGTTTGATTATGACGGCTTGAATTATATGATCAGCTATTGGGGAAGGTATATTATCA